>NZ_JADGLG010000014.1:0-46615 GCF_015235335.1 Neisseria sp. 19428wB4_WF04 | reverse complement strand
TGCCAAACGGCAGCGCGGTTTCCATGGCAAGTCAAAGCGTGGCAGAGGAACGCTTAAACAACCCGTCTTTGGTATTTTCGAAAGAGACGGCAGGGTTTATACCGAAATCGTTCCTGATTGTAAAAAGAAAACACTTCAAGCTGTTATATTGGGAAAGGTCTCTCTGGGGAGTGTTGTTTATTCTGATAGCCGGCGCGGTTACAGCGGCCTGGTCGATGCGGGCTACTCTAAACATTTGCGCGTTAATCACGGACAAAATGAGTTTGCAGATGGTACCGGGCACATCAATGGTATTGAAAGCTTCCGGAGTTTTACCAAACAAAGGCCCGCCAA
Source organism: Neisseria sp. 19428wB4_WF04 (assembly GCF_015235335.1). Classification (NCBI taxonomy): domain Bacteria; kingdom Pseudomonadati; phylum Pseudomonadota; class Betaproteobacteria; order Neisseriales; family Neisseriaceae; genus Neisseria; species Neisseria sp. 19428wB4_WF04. The sequence continues at coordinate 46,282 of NZ_JADGLG010000014.1, read as the reverse complement.
ATTAAACGGCGTAACCAAAAACTTTGATTTGCACCTGAGGGAATGCGGATGGCGATGGAATCGAAACTCTGATGAACTGAGTTACCAACTTTGGGGGCTTTTAAAGTAAATTTATATAAAGCTGCCAGTCTAGAGCCTTAATTATTAAGCAACTGAAACAGCCATAGAACCGGTTCCATGCTGCCTGTGCGGCAGGCGGTTTGCTGCCTTGTGGTGAAAATAAAGTGGGTTCGCGATATATCTTAACCGTTTTCGGAAAGCAATCAGATAACCAAACTTGTGTTTCTGTTTGTTTCGGCCGGCTGTCACGGCTCTGCGGCTGAAAGCCCCGGCGGTTAATGGTGTTCGCGGGCGTGGTTGATGGTGTATTTCGGAATTTCCACCACCAAATCTTCACCTGCTACTTTGGCCTGGCAGCTCAGGCGCGACTCGGCTTCCAAGCCCCATGCTTGGTCGAGCAGGTCTTCTTCGATTTCGCCGGGTTCTTCCAAACTGCCGAAGCCTTTGCGCACAATCACATGGCAGGTGGTGCAGGCACAGGATTTTTCACAGGCGTGGTCGATTTCGATGTCGTTGGCAAGCAGCAGGTCGCAGATGGTTTGCCCCTGCGGCGCGTTTTCTATGGTTTTGCCTTCGGGGCAGAGTTCGGCATGGGGGAGTATGGTTACTTTCGGCATGGTGTGTCGTTTCTTTCTGATAATAATGTTTTTGATTTCAATCGGGTAAAGTGGTGTTTTCAGACGGCCGGACGATTTGGCTGCACCGGCAATTTAAAATTTAAATTGACAGGCTTGCAAGGCCGTCTGAAACAGTCAGAGTTCTTCCACGTTTTTGCCCGCCAACGCCCGTTGGATGTTGCGGTTCATGCGTTTGGCGGCAAAATCATCGGTTGCCTGACCGAGCGCGGATACGGCGGCGCGGATGGTTTCGGCGCTGCCGGAGCGTATTTGGTTTTCCAATTCGGCAACGGCCGTCTGAACGGTTTGCAGGCTGTTTTTGTCGAGCAGATCGCCGTCAAGTTCGAGCGCGGCTTTCACGGCGGCAGCCAAGCCTTCGGCCTCCACCACGGCTTCGGCACGGGCGCGGGCGGCCATATCGTCCGAAGCGTTGGCCATGCTTTCTTTCAGCATGCGGGTGATGGTTTCATCGTCCAGCCCGTAAGAAGGCTTCACTTCGATTTGCGCCTGCACGCCGGTGGACTGTTCGCGGGCAGACACCGAAAGCAGGCCGTCTGCATCCACCTGGAAGGTAACGCGGATGCGCGCGGCGCCCGCTACCATCGGCGGAATGCCGCGCAGGGTAAATTTGGCGAGACTGCGGCAGTCGGCCACCAGCTCGCGCTCGCCCTGCACCACGTGAATGGTCATGGCGGTTTGGCCGTCTTTAAAGGTGGTGAAATCCTGTGCGCGGGCGGTGGGCAGGGTGCTGTTGCGCGGGATGATTTTTTCTGCCAGCCCGCCGTAGGTTTCCAACCCCAGCGACAATGGGGTTACATCGAGCAGCAGCCATTGGCCGTTGCTTTTGTTGCCTGCCAGCACATCGGCCTGCATGGCCGCGCCCAGTGCCACCACTTCGTCCGGGTTGAGATTATTGAGCGGCGTCTGCCCGAAAAAGGTGGCAACGGCCTGCTGGACATGTGGCATACGGGTGGCGCCGCCTACCATAATTACGCCTTTGATGTCGGATTTGGCTGCACCGGCATCTTTCAACGCCTGCTTCACCGGCTCTATGGTTTTAGCCACCAGGTGTTGGGTGAGATTTTGGAATTCTTGGCGGGTAACGGTATGCTCTATTTCGCGGCCGTCTGAAAGCGTGGTGCGGATGGTGGTGCTGTTGCTTGCGGTTAATGCTTCTTTGGCGGCGCGGGCAAGGCTTAACAGCAATTGGCTGTCCTGCTCGTTGAGCTGCGAAAGTTGGTTTTGTTCGAGCAGGTGGCAAAACAGGCGCTGGTCGAAATCATCGCCGCCCAGCGCGCTGTTGCCGCCGGTGGCTTTCACTTCAAACAATCCCTTCGATAATTGCAGCACGGATACGTCAAATGTGCCGCCGCCGAGATCGTACACCACAAACATACCTTCGGAGGCATTGTCCAAACCGTAGGCGATGGCGGCGGCAGTCGGCTCGTTCAGCAGGCGCAAAACATTCAAACCTGCCAGCCGCGCGGCATCTTTGGTGGCTTGACGTTGGGCATCATCAAAATAGGCAGGCACGGTAATCACTGCGCCGGTAAGTTGGCCGCCGAGTGCGTTTTCGGCGCGTGTTTTGAGGGTGCGCAGAATTTCGGCGGAAACGTCTATCGGTGTTTTTGCGCCTTGGCGGGTCTGCATCTCGATAATGCGCCCGTTGCTGCCGAAACGGTACGGCAGATAGTGGCTGCCCCGGCCGAGATCGGCCGGCGTGCGGCCGATTAAACGCTTGACCGATGAAATGGTGTTGAGCGGGTCGGTTTTCTGGGCTTTGAGCGCATCGTGGCCGGTTTCGGTGCGCGCTTCTTCGCAATAGCGCACCACCGAAGGCAAGGAAACCCGGCCTTGTTTGTCGGCAATGCAGGCGGCACTGCCGCTTTTTACAGTGGCAACCAGGCTGTTGGTGGTGCCCAAATCGATGCCTGCGGCCAAACGGTGCTGGTGCGGTGCGGCCGACATTCCGGGTTCGGCGATTTGCAGAAGTGCCATGTTTTGTTTGCCTTTTGGATAATCTGTTTTTTTAACCGGCGCATATTCTAGCAGATTTAGCGCAGGTAGTTGAGTGAATCTGTCAGGAATAGCCGGCCACTATTTTTCAGACGGCCACGGCTTCAAATATTTTTGAAATTTAACGATTGCCTAACCGCCAAAACTTTTCTATTTATAATTTACTTTCTTCATACATTACTGCGCATTTCTTTACACGAAACCCAAATAATCCCCAACAACTTTAGAATATCAAACAAACATTATTGTTTGGCAGCAAAAGCGGTGTAGCAAGCCGCGGCAACATATTGATATGAGTCAAGATTTATCCGTAGAAATACTACTATTATTTTTGTTGGAAAATTACTTATTTTACCCAGGAGAACCAATATGGCGGAACATCAAACCCCGTCTTCCAAACAAGGGCTGCCCGATCTCTCCAAAAGCATGATTTGGATGCTCAGCTTCGGTTTTTTGGGCGTTCAGACGGCCTTTACCCTGCAAAGCTCGCAAATGAGCCGCATCTTTCAAACACTTGGTGCAGACCCGCACGATTTGGGCTGGTTTTTTTTATTGCCCCCGCTGGCGGGCATGGTGGTGCAGCCCATTGTGGGCTATTACTCCGACCGTACATGGAACCCCAAACTGGGCGGCCGCCGCCTGCCTTATTTGATCTACGGCACCTTGATTGCCGTTATCGTGATGATTTTGATGCCCAATTCAGGCAGTTTCGGCTTCGGTTACGCTTCTTTGACGGCGCTACTGTTCGGTGCGCTGATGATTGCTTTGTTGGACGTTTCGTCAAATATGGCGATGCAGCCGTTTAAAATGATGGTCGGCGACATGGTTAACGACAAGCAGAAAAGCTATGCCTACGGTATTCAGAGCTTTTTATCCAATACCGGTGCGATTGTGGCGGCCATCCTGCCTTTTTTGTTTGCCTTTTGGGGCTTGGCCAATACGGCGCCCAAAGGCGTGGTGCCGCAAACGGTGGTGGTGTCGTTTTATGTGGGCGCGGTGCTGCTGGTGGTAACCAGTGCATTAACGGTATTCAAAGTAAAAGAATACGACCCTGAAACCTATGCGCGCTACCACGGCATCGACCCGCAGGCCAATCATGGGAAAGTGAGCTGGGTGCAACTGCTGAAAGAGGCACCTAAAGCGTTTTGGACGGTGTCGCTGGTGCAGTTTTTCTGCTGGTTTGCTTTCCAATATATGTGGACTTATTCCGCAGGCGCAATTGCCGAAAATGTGTGGCAGACCACCGATGCTTCTTCTTTGGGTTATCAGGAGGCGGGCAACTGGTACGGCGTTTTGGCGGCGGTTCAGTCTGTCGCTGCGGTAGTGTGTTCCTACGTTTTGGCCAAAGTGCCCAACCCATACCACAAACCGGCTTATTCGCTCTGCCTGGCACTGGGCGCTGCCGGCTTTTTCTCGGTGTTTGCGGTAACGAATCAATATGCACTGGTTTTGTCGTACATTTTGGTCGGCATCGCTTGGGCAGGCATCCTCACCTACCCGCTGACTATTGTTACCAATGCCTTGTCGGGCAAACACATGGGCACCTATCTGGGGCTGTTCAACGGCTCAATCTGCCTGCCGCAGATTGTTGCCTCCCTGCTGAGCTTCGCTTTGTTCCCCATGCTGGGCGGCCATCAGGCGAATATGTTTCTGGTGGCGGGCGCAATGTTGCTGGCCGGGGCGTTGTCGGTATTTCTGATTAAAGAAACGCACAGAGTCTAGGAAGCCGCCATGACTGCCGCACCTGTTTTTTTCGGCCGTGCCGGCGGCCGCGAGGTTTACAAATATGTGCTGCGCAACGCCCGGGGCACGCAGGCCGCCATTTTGACTCTGGGCGGGATTATTCAGGAATTTTCGATATGGCAAAACGGCGTGCGCCGCCAACTGGTAGTGTCGCTGGATAATGCCGAAAGCTATGTTTGCAACCCCTTTCAGATTAACAAGCAAATCGGGCGGGTGGCCGGACGCATTCAAAACGCATCTTTCGAAATCAACGGGCAGGTTTACCGGGTACCGGCCAACGAAGGCAGACACGCCCTGCACGGCGGCGCCAACGGCCTGGGGTCGCAAATATTGGAAGCAAGTGCCGCCGACCCGCAGGAGCTGGCGCTCTCTACCGTGCTGCAGGAGGCAGCAGACGGTTATCCGAACAACCTCAAACTGACTATCCGCTACCGCCTCACCGATGATAACCGTTTGGAAGTGCATTATCAGGCCGAAGCGGAAGGTGATACAGTTTTCGACCCCACCGTCCATATCTACTGGCAGCTTGCCGAAGGTTTGGGAAACGGCCGTCTGAACATACCGGCAGGCCGGCACATTCCCGCCGACAGCGAAAAATTACCCGCCTACCCGCCCTACCCCGAAAACGCGCTGTTTGATTTTTCAGACGGCCGCCAACTTGACGAAGCCGTTGCGCAACTGCGGGCAAACATGCCCCGGCAGGGGTTTGACGATATTTATCAGGTCGAGCCCAACCTAAACCGGCCGGCCGCTGTTTTAGAGATGGTCGATGGCTGCCGCATCAAAATTTTCAGCGACCGCAACGGTTTAGTGCTGTTTACCGCCTGCCCGGCCAATCCGGCCAAACACAACCAAGGCATTTACGATGCCTTGGCCACCGAAGCACAAACGCTGCCCAACAGCCTGCACCGCCCCGAATTCGGAGAAATCCGCATGCGCGGCGGCGAAACCAAACAAACTACCATTGTTTACCAAATCGAAACCCATTGAACGGAGAAAACCGCTATGTATACCCGAATCATGGACGTGCACCCTTGGAAAATCCAGTCTTCGCGCTTGGAAAAAGAACACAAACGCCTGCAGGAAAGCCTGACCAGCCTCGGCAACGGCTATATGGGCGTGCGCGGCAATTTTGAAGAAAGCTATTCCGGCGACAGCCACTTGGGCACCTATATCGCCGGTGTGTGGTTTCCCGACAAAACCCGTGTCGGCTGGTGGAAAAACGGCTATCCGAAATATTTCGGCAAAGCCATCAACGCCGTCAACTTCTTCAAAGCCAGAGTTTTCGTTGACGGGCAGGAAGTTGATTTGGCGGCAAACGATGTTCTGGATTTTTCTGTATGCCTCGATATGCAGACGGGCGTGCTGCGCCGCACGTTTACTGTGTCCGGCGTGAAATTTACCGTTACCAAATTCTTGTCGGTGGCGCAAAAAGAGCTGGCATTCATCAAATGGGAAGCAGTTTCCGCCGACGGCGGCAGCCATCAGGTGAAAATCCAAGCCCTGATTGATGCCGATGTCCGCAATGAAGACGCCAACTATGAAGAGCAATTCTGGCAGGTGCTCAACCACGCGGCAGAAACCGGCGGCGCGCATCTCGCCGCGCAAACCGTTGCCAACCCGTTCGGCGTGCCTCAGTTTATCGTGAACGCACAGCAATCGTTTGCCGGCAACTTTAACGAAACAGGCCGTCTGAAAACCGATTGGGAAGTGGGCAACACCTTTGAAGCGGAAGTCGGCACCGGCGTGAAAACTCTGGAAAAACGCGTAATCGTCACCACCAGCCGGGATTATGCCGGCCTGGCCGAAGCAGAAGCCGCCGCAGACAAATTGACCGCACAAATCCGCAACACTCCGTTCGAAGATTTGCTCAAAGCACACGAGCAAGGCTGGCTGCACCGCTGGGAAATCGCCGATGTGGTTATCGAGGGCAGCGATGAGGCGCAGCAAGGCATCCGTTTCAACCTGTTCCAATTATTCTCCACCTATTACGGTGAAGACGCGCGCCTGAACATCGGCCCCAAAGGCTTTACCGGCGAGAAATACGGCGGTGCCACCTATTGGGACACCGAAGCCTACGCCGTACCGCTCTATTTATCGCTGGCCGAGCCGGAAGTTACCCGCAACCTGCTCAAATACCGCCACAACCAACTGCCTCAGGCGCAGCACAATGCCCGCGAACAAGGCTTGGCCGGCGCACTGTATCCCATGGTTACCTTTACCGGCATCGAATGCCACAACGAATGGGAAATCACTTTTGAAGAAATCCACCGCAACGGCGCCATCCCCTACGCCATCTACAACTACACCAACTACACCGGAGACGAAAGCTACCTTGCTAAAGAAGGTTTGGAAGTGTTGGTGGAAGTGTCGCGTTTTTGGGCAGACCGGGTGCATTATTCAAAACGCAACGGCAAATACATGATACACGGCGTTACCGGCCCCAACGAATACGAAAACAACATCAACAACAACTGGTACACCAACACCTTGGCGGTTTGGGTACTCGACTACACTCTCAAAGCACTGGAAAAACACCCGCGCCCCGACTTGAACGTTACCGCCGCAGAAGTCGCCAAATGGCAGGACATTATCGCCAATATGTATTACCCCTACGATGAAGAGCTGGCCGTTTTCGTACAGCACGACGGCTTCCTCGACAAAGACATCCGCCCTGCGGCCGACCTGAAACCCGAAGATTTGCCGCTCAACCAAAAATGGTCGTGGGATAAAATCCTGCGTTCGCCGTTTATCAAACAGGCCGATGTTTTGCAGGGCATTTATTTCTTCGGCGACCGTTTCAGCCTTGATGAAAAACGGCGCAATTTCGAATTCTACGAACCGCTGACCGTGCACGAAAGTTCGCTTTCCCCGTCTGTCCACGCCATTCTGGCCGCCGAACTCGGCATGGAGGCCAAAGCGGTGGAAATGTACGGGCGCACGGCCCGCCTCGATCTCGACAACTATAACAACGATACCGGCGACGGCCTGCACATCACCTCCATGACCGGTTCGTGGCTGGCCATCGTGCAAGGTTTCGCCCAAATGAAAACTTGGAACGGCAAGCTCAGCTTTGCCCCCTTCCTGCCGGCCGCATGGAAAGGCTACGCCTTCCATATCAACTACCGCGGCCGCCTGTTGAAAGTCGAAGTCGGCGGCAGCGTTACCCTCACCCTGCTCAAAGGCGAACCCATCGAAATCGAAGTGTACGGCAGCAAAGTGCTGCTCGAACGCAGCCACACCGCCCCTTTGGGCAGGAAAGGATAAAGCAATGACCTTCAAAGCCGTTTTATTCGATTTGGACGGTGTCGTCACCGACACTGCCGAGTATCACTATCTTGCCTGGAAAAAACTGGCCGACAGCCTGGGAATCACCATCGACCGCCGTTTCAACGAGCAGCTCAAAGGCGTATCCCGCGAAGATTCGCTGAAAAAAATCCTCGCCCACGGCGGCCTGCAAAACGCCTTTACGCCCGAAAGATTCGCCGGACTTCTCACGCAGAAAAACGACCGCTATGTCGAAATGATACAGGCCATTACCCCGGCCGATGTGTATCCGGGCATACTGGTGCTGTTGCAGAGCCTGAAGGCTGCCGGCAAAAAAATCGCTTTGGCCTCTGCCAGCAAAAACGGCCCCTTCCTACTCGAAAAAATGGCGCTGACCCCATACTTCGATGCCATCGCCGACCCTGCCAAAGTCGCCCTGTCCAAACCTGCACCCGATATTTTTCTGGCCGCGGCCAAAGGCACGGGCACGGCCATCGGAGAGTGTATCGGCATCGAAGACGCTGCGGCGGGCATCGCGGCCATCAAAGCGGCCGGCGCCCTGCCGGTCGGCGTGGGCAGCCCCGAACATTTGGGCAGCGATATTGCCGTGGTTGCCGACACCCGCAGCCTGACTCTCGACTATCTGCAACAGGTATGGGATAGCGCCTGCAGATTATAAACCTGCCTGCATACCGCAGGCCGTCTGAACACTGTTTTCAGACGGCCTTTATGCATGGTACACAGCAGCCCATCCCTTGACATACAGAAATACAAACACCTTTATGGCAGCGGGTCAGGCCGTCTGAAACCGTTCACAAATTTGCATACCTTTGCCATATTGTATCTTTGCGGCATCAAAGCTTTTTGAGACAATAACCGCGTTCTTCGGAACGAAACCGAAAAACAACACAAACCGCACTATCAAAGGAAAACCTGTGAAACGCATCTTTCTGTTTTTGCTGACCAACATTGCCGTTTTGGTCGTTATCAGCATCATTCTGAGCATACTCGGGGTGAATGCCGCCTCCAACGACATGAGCAGCCTGCTGGTTTATTCGGCAGTTGTCGGCTTTACCGGTTCGATTATTTCGCTGTTGATGTCGAAAACCATTGCCAAACGCTCGGTCGGTGCCGAAGTCATCACCCAACCGCACAACGAAACCGAAGCATGGCTGCTGCAAACCGTTGAAAACCAAGCCCGCCAATGGAACCTGAAAAACCCCGAAGTAGCCATCTACCACTCGCCCGAACCCAACGCCTTTGCCACGGGCGCCAGTAAAAACCACTCTTTGGTAGCCGTGAGCACCGGCCTGCTCGACCATATGACCCGCAACGAAATAGAAGCCGTGCTCGCACACGAAATGGCGCACATCGGCAACGGCGATATGGTTACGCTCACGCTGATTCAGGGCGTAGTCAATACTTTCGTGGTATTTCTTGCCCGCGTGGTTTCCGGCATCGTGGCACGCAGCGGCAACGGCGAAACCTCGCAAGGCACTTATATGCTGGTGAGCATCGTTCTGCAAATCGTGTTCGGCTTTTTGGCCAACTTTATCGTTATGTGGTTCAGCCGCCAGCGTGAATACCGTGCCGATGCGGGAGCCGCCCGCCTGGTGGGCGCTCCCAAAATGATTGCCGCCCTGCAACGCCTGAAAGGCAATGCCGGCGACCTGCCCAAAGAAATGACCGCCATGGGCATCGCAGGCGGCACGCGCGATTCTTTGATGAGCACCCACCCCACTTTAGACAACCGCATCGCCCGTTTGAAACAGCTGTAACCCCAACCGCCCGCGCTTGGGCATGATAACCAAGCCCTTAAGTCCGACATTGAAATTTCAATGGGATGTGGAACTTAAGGGCTTTGTCATGACCCGTTCCGGCAATCAATAAAAGCCACGGTTTTTTTACTATACAGATGATTTATCCGGCTCAAACAGGTTTATCCGCCCCACGCCTGAAATACCCCAAATTACCCTTATTCTCCCGCCAACGTTTATCAAAGCAAACACACTTTTGATTGAATTTTTGATTGAATACAGCACGGGGCTGCAGGCTGTCTGAAAAACAGGTTTTCAGACGGCCTGTTTGAATACCGGCCGGATTAACCGTATTTTTATAACCGGCCAATCAAAATAGGTGTCAGACGGGAAGCCGAAGGCAGAAAAACGGTGCCACACAACACGGTGCCGTAATGAGTTTAAAGCGGATCAGCCATGCAGCGGATAATCTGCAGGCTGCAAGCCCCCCTATAGCCACCAGTTCACTTCATGTTTGCTGCCAACCCTCAAGCCTCAGCCAATGCAGCAATGTGCGGCAACAAAATTGTAAACCCCTGTCTCTTGTGCCAAAATCTCCGCCACCCTCCCTACACAGGAAAACCCATGTTCCGGCATATCGATTTCTACCCCGGCGACCCGATTTTGGGTTTGCTCGAAACTTATCACAACGATCCGCGCAGCCACAAAGTGAATCTCGGCATCGGCATTTATTTCGATGAAAACGGCAAACTGACGTTGCCGGATTCGGTGCGTGCCGCCGAGGCAAGGCGTACCGCTGCCGCGCTACCGCGCCCCTATCTGCCGATGGAGGGCTTGGACGGCCTCCGCCGCGCGGTGCAGAAACTGCTGTTCGGCACCCACTGCGCGGCTTTGAAAGAAAACCGTATCGCCACCATTCAAACCCTCGGCGGCTCCGGTGCGCTTAAAGTGGGTGCCGATTTTCTGCGCCGCTGGTTTCCCGAAGCCAAAGTTTATGTGAGCGATCCCACTTGGGACAACCACAAAGGCATTTTCGAGGGTGCAGGTTTTGAAGTCGGCACTTATCCTTACTACGATTCCGAAACCGGCGGCGTAAAATTCGAGGAAATGCTGGCGTTTTTCTTGAAACTGCCCGAACACAGCGTGCCGGTATTACACCCCTGCTGCCACAATCCTACCGGCGTGGATTTAAGCCCCGTACAATGGGACGCACTGCTCGAAATCGTGCAAACCCGCAAGCTGATTCCGTTTATGGACATGGCTTATCAGGGCTTCGGCGAAAATTTCGACAGCGATGCCTATGCTGTGCGCAAAGCCGCCGACATGGGCCTGCCGCTGTTGGTCGGCAATTCTTTTTCCAAAAACCTTTCACTGTATGGCGAACGCGCCGGCGGCCTGAGTGTGGTGTGTTCCAGCCCCCAAGAAGCCGCCCTGGTGTTGGGCCAGCTCAAATTTACCGTACGGCGCATTTATTCCAGCCCGCCCGCACACGGCGGCTGTATCGCGGCAGAAGTGATGAATACGCCCGAGCTTTTCGCGCAATGGGAGCGCGAGGTGTGCACCATGCGCAACCGTATCCGCGCCATGCGGCAAAAACTGTATGAAGTGCTTTCTGAGAAAGTGCCGGATAAAAATTTCAATTATTTCATCACCCAACGCGGAATGTTCAGCTACACCGGCCTTTCTCCCAAACAGGTGCAGCGCCTGCAAAGCGAATTTGCAGTTTATCTGGTTGCCTCCGGCCGTATGTGTGTGGCAGGGCTCAACGGAAGTAATGCCGATTATGTGGCCGATGCCTTTGCCGCCGTGTTAACCGGCCGGAAACCCGCCTGATTGCCGGTAAAAATATCGAGGCCGTCTGAAAGCAAAATGTTCAGACGGCCTCGATTATCTTTTTAACCCGGTTGCCCCAATCAGACCTTAACGCCAATAACGCCACCACGGAATACTGTTGCTTTCGCTCCACGGTTTTTGCAGATAGGGGCTGTTGGGAAAGTTTTGCGCCAAAATGCGGCGGGTATCGTCTGCCAATTGCGTTTTGTTCATTTTGCGGTAAGAAGATTCCATAATCGCCAGCGATTCTTCCACGAAACGGGTATTTTGATACCGTTCGACAATTTTCTGCGCGCGGTTGGCAGCGGCCAAATAGGCACCGCGCTTCATATAATAGCGGGCCACGGCGATTTCGTTGCCGCCCAAAGCATCCACCAGCTTCGCCATACGCTCGGTGGCATCGGGCGCGTATCTGCTGTTGGGATAGCGTTCCACCAACCCGGCAAATGCCTGATAGGCCTCGCGGTTGGCTTTCGGGTCGCGGTCCGACCAATCTTGCGAAGCCAGCTTGTTTAAAAATGACTGGTCTTCGTTAAACAGCACCAAACCTTTGAGGTATAAGGCATAATCCATATTCGGATGCTGGGGGTGGTTGCGCTGGAAGCGTTCGATGGCAGCCAGTGCTTTTTCGGGCTCATCGTCTTTATAATAGGCATAAGCCGTGTCTAACTGCGCCTGCTGGGCGTAGCGGCCGTTGGGAAAGCGTGATTCTAAAATTTCATATAACTTGATGGCTCGCGTATAATTATTGCTGTTTAACTCATCATGAGCCTCGGCATACAGTTTTTCAACCGTCCAATCCTGAGTGATTTGGGCATCTTTATCAATGGTGCCTTTGGTGCCGGCGCAGCCGCCCAAAGCCAAGCCTAAAGCAGCCACTAAAAGAATTTTTTTCATGCAGAACTCTTCCTTTGAAAATGAAGCCGATTATAACGATGATTTAGGGTTTTCGGCAGCCCCCGATGCAGAAACTTGCATTAATTTAACCGTCCCTCTCGATTTGGCTGGGGTGCGGCTCGATGCGGTATTGGCCAAACTGCTGTCCGATTACTCGCGCAACCGCCTGACCGCATGGATAAAAGAAGGCGCGGTAACGGTAAACGGAAAAACCGCCCAACCCAAAGACAAAATGATAGGCGGCGAATATATCGCGGTAACGGCGCGCCCGAGCGCAGAAAACCTGGCGTTTACGCCCGAACCCATGGATTTGGACATTATCTATGAAGATGCTTCAGTGATGGTGTTAAACAAACCCGCAGGCCTGGTGGTACACCCCGCCGCCGGCAACTGGACGGGCACCCTGCTCAACGGCCTGCTGGCGCACTGCCCGGGGCTGGCGCAGATTCAGCGCGCCGGCATCGTGCACCGTTTGGATAAAGACACCAGCGGCCTAATGGTGGCAGCCAAAACCCTGAGCGCGCAAAACCATTTGGTGCGCCAATTGCAGGCGCGCACGGTCAAACGCATTTACCGCGCAGTAGCCAACGGCATCGTGCCGTTTGACGGAAAAATCGACACCCTTATCGGCCGCGACCCGCACAACCGCCTGAAAATGGCAGTGGTGAAATTCGGCGGCAAGCCGGCAGTTACCCATGTGAAAGTGTTGGAGCGTTATGCCGCGCACAGCTATATAGAATGCTCGCTCGAAACCGGCCGCACCCACCAAATCCGCGTGCATATGCGCGAAGCCGGCCATCCGCTCGCGGGCGACCCGGTTTACGGCAACCTGCGCCATCCCTGCTCCGACACCGCCAAAGCAGCCGTCAAAGACCTCTCGCGCCAAGCCCTTCATGCCTACCGCCTGAGTTTCGAGCATCCTGCCACAGGCGAAACCGTATCGTTTGAAGCGCCGATTCCGCAAGATATGTACCGCCTGTTATCCGTGTTGCGCTTGGAAGCCGGGCTGGATTCCCCGCTCAGCCGTGAGGCTGCATGGCAGGAAACACCTGATAACGGCGGAGACTGGAATGAAGACGATTACGATGTGGAAACCGTGTATCTGCGCGGTTAAACAAAACCGTACCCACAGCTTTTCAGACGGCCGGAACACCGAAAACGCAGGCCGTCTGAACCTTTCCATGCCGGTAAACCGCCGCATCGATTTAGGCTATAATCCGCCTGCCCTTCCCTGCCACACATCACGCGCGAAACCATGTTTAATCTGCCCCACAGCGGCCTGCCGCTTCAAAAAACCAGCGGGATACCGCATTTCCCGCCGGATTGGTTTGACCGTTATCGATTTATCCTGCAATTGCCTGCAAGCCGCCCCGCCCATACAAACCGGCTCCAAACCACCGCCGCGCCGTTTGCGGCAGCAGCATTGTGCCTTTGCCGCCCTATTCTGCAGCCGCGCCGTGCAAGCCCGCCTGTTTCAGACGGCCTCAGCCTCGTGCCATGGCCGGCACACTTTATTGCCAACACCCGACAATGAAAACCAACATAACCGACAAACCGCCCAAAATACCTGTTTCCGTATTGGTAGTGTTGCACGACGGCAACGGTAACATATTGCTGATTGAGCGTGCCGATTGTAAAAATTTCTGGCAGTCAGTAACCGGCAGCCTGGAGCCAAATGAAACACCCCAAGCCGCAGCAATCAGAGAAGTTTTAGAAGAAACAGGAATTTATCTTTCAGACGGCCAACTGAAAAATTGGCACGAAAGCACCGAATACGAAATCTACCCCCACTGGCGCCACCGCTACCCCCCGGGGATTACACACAATACCGAACACATATTCTCCGCCGAAATAAACCGCCAAACGCCAATAAAAATCAGCCTCTGCGAGCATACCGCCTACGCATGGCTGCCGCAGGCCGAAGCCGCCGTAAAGGTTTTTTCACCCTCAAATAGAGCGGCAATTTTAAATCTGCATAAGCATTTGTTTTAATATCCGTTTTATAGGATAATTTAAGTTATGTAAATCAAGCCGCACGCATTTGTAAACGGATTTGATTATATTGAAAGTTTTCATGGCACAATATTTTACTTTATTTGAATTGGAACCCACGTTCGACATCGACATCGAAGCATTGGAGCAAACCTACCGTTCGCTGGCCGCCCGGTTCCACCCCGACAAATATGCTTCCGCTTCCATATTCGAGCAAAAACAGGCCGTTATGATGGCTTCGGCCGTAAATGAAGCCTACCGCGTTTTAAAGAATCCCACCGAACGCGCCGCCTACCTGCTGCTGCAACACGGAATCGAAGCCGATGCGCCCGAACACACCGCTTTCGCGCCCGAATTTCTAATGCAGCAGATGCAGTGGCGCGAAACTTTGGAAGAAGCCCGAGCCTGCAGCAACTCCGCTGCCCTGGCAGAGTTAGATGGGGAAATCGCCGCCGAACAGTTAAACCTGCAACAGCAACTGCGCCGTGCTTTTTTAAAGCAAAGTTATGATGAGGCCGCCTCCTTAGTACGACAAAGCCGCTTTCTCGACAAACTGCGCCAAGAAATACAGGCCGCCTCCTGACAGGCCGTCTGAAACCACCCATAAAAACACGATAACAATCTATTCAGCACTGCAACTTTTATCCACCGCAACCCGAACCCTTTGCTCACTCACCTAACCTTTTGACAAAAGAAAAATATGAAACGGATCAGCCTATTAATTAGCGCATTGCTGCTCACGGCCTGCCAGATTCACAGCGATGAGGGCCGCCGCAACAAAATTCTCAAATTTACCGCCAAACACCCCGTAGCCGCGCAGGCTATCGGCCTGCCCGGTGAAGATGCCGTCAATATTACCGGCAATGCCGCCCGCTTTGCCCTCAAAACCGGCCTCGACAACGAAGCCAACGGCAGCGAAGGCTTGGGCACCCAGGTTAATGCCGTGCGCCATGCGCTTTGGCAGGCAGCCATCACCGCCCGTTTCGGCACCGAAATCGCTGAAAAAATCGGCAACGCCTACGAAGACGACACCACCATACGCGAAAACAAAACCCAATATTTCAGCCGTGCCGCAGCCGATCAGGCTGTTGATTTGCGCAACAACCGCATCGGGCGCACCATAGGTGCCGCCAACCCCGATGCCGAGATGAAAGTGTTGGTTCGCGCCGTTATCAACCATTATCAAAAAGAGGGTTTGTGGACGGCGCGCCCTGCCGCAGAAAAAGGCCGCAGCATTTGGCGCATCAGCCGCACCAAAATCAGCCGCGCCGAGCAGCAGGCCGTGTTGGAACAGATCAAAACACTTGATGAAAACGGCTTTGCACCCGAAGATCAGGCCGACAACACGCCCCCCACAAATTAACACGCTGAGCGAAAGCCCCCCCGAGCACCTACCAAACGGAGCAGCCCATGAGTGAAAAAATCCGCCTGATTATCGACACTGACCCCGGCCAAGACGATGCCGCCGCCATTCTGATGGCACACGGTCTGGCCAGGCGGGGGCTGATTGATTTCCTAGCACTCACCGTTGTGGCCGGCAACGTAGGCCTGCACCACACCGCCACCAACGCCAGAATCATCTGCGACTGGGCGGGCGCAACCGATTTTCCAGTTTATGCCGGCGCAGGCAAACCCTTATTGCGGCCGCTGGTTACCGCCGAAGAAGTGCACGGCAAAACCGGGCTGGACGGCGCACAACTACACGACCCGCAATGCCCGCTGCAACCCGTTCATGCGGTTCCCTATCTCATCGACACCCTGCGCAAAGCCAAAGAAAACGGCATCACACTCTGCCCCATCGGCCCGCTCACCAATATCGCGCAGGCCATCAGCCTTGCTCCCGACATCGTGGGCGGCATCAAAAACATTGTATTGATGGGCGGCAATTATTTTGAAGCCGGCAACATCACCCCCGCTGCCGAATTCAATTTCTATGTAGATCCCCATGCCGCGCAGATTGTGCTCGAAAGCGGCGTGCCCATCACCATTTTGCCGCTCGATGTTACCCACAAAGCCTGCATCACCACCCCGCGCATGAATGCTTTGCGCAAACAGAATAACGCCAACGGCAAACGCTTGGCCGATATCCTGCAAAGCTACGAACGCTTCGACACCCAAAAATTCGGCCTTGAAGGCGGCCCGCTGCATGACCCCTGCGCCGTTGCCTGCGCCGTTTTCCCCGAACTCTTCAGCGGCAAACCCTGCCGCGTTGATGTAGAAACCCAAAGCAGCCTCACTTTAGGTGCCTGCGTGGTGGACTGGTGGGGCACCACCGGCAAACCCGCCAATGCCCGCTGGATCACCGAAGTCGATGCAGACCGCCTGTTTCGGGAATTGGCCGCCTCCATCAACGAGCTGCCCTGATTCTCTGTCATACGCAGAAGGCCGTCTGAAAACAGGTGCAGCGCAGTTTCTGCCTCCCGAAACTTTTCAGACGGCTCCAACACCAACCCAAATCTGCCGACACCATGTCCAAAAAGCCCGATGCCTTCACCCGCCTGATCAATGCCTTGAAAATCCTGCCCAATGTCGGCCCCAAATCCGCACAGCGCATGGCCTACCAACTGTTGCAGCACAGCCGCAGCGGTGCGCAGGAACTGGCAGAAGCCCTGCAACAAGCCTTAGCGCAGGTTCACCACTGTCCCCGCTGCAACACCTTTTGCGAAGGCGGGTTGTGCGGCATATGCGCCGACCCCGACCGTGACCCGCACCGGCTGATGATTGTGCATATGCCTGCCGATGTTTCCGGCATGGAAACCGCCAACTGCCACGACGGGCTCTATTTCGTGTTGATGGGGCAGGTTAATCCCGCACAAGGCATGGATTTAAACCATGTTGCACTGGACAAGCTGATACAGCGCCTGCAAAACAGCGAAGTGGAAGAAATCATCATCGCCACCAATTTCACCGCCGAAGGTGATGCCACCGCTTATGTGTTGTCGGAATTATTCAAAAACCTGCCGTATAAAATCAGCCGCCTCGCCCGCGGCATCCCTCTCGGCGGCGAGTTGGAATATGTGGATGCCGGCACGCTCGCGCAGGCGGTTTACGAACGTAAAATATTGAAAGAATAGCCGCCTCGGGCAGTTTGCATCGCGCTCGCGCAAAAAAACACCGCGTTCGGCACAAACCGCTTTATCTGCCGTTAAAAATCCCATATGTTCACAACCGCAAGCCCACATTTTGCCTGATTGATTCAGACGGCCTGCCAAACGCAAACACCGGCCGTCTGAAAACCTGCCGCCAGATACACCATGAGCCTGATTACCATACTCCGCCCCGCCGCCCCGCACGACTGCGAACATATCTACAACGCCCACCGTTATTCCGTGCAATACACCTGCACCCGCAGCTACAACAACCGCGTGCTTGAAGCCTGGAGCCGGCTGCTCAGCCCCGAGGGCTATCTCGACACCATGGGCAATGCCGACAAAGCCTTATGGGTAGTGGAATACCGCGGCCACATCCAAGGCTTTTTCCAACTCGATTTCAAAGAAGCGCAGCTTGATGCACTTTATGTCCACCCCTTCGTACACAACCACGGCCTGGGCACGGCTCTGCTGCAACGCGCCGAAGGGCTGGCCGCCGCCGAAGGGCTGAGCTTTATCAAACTCTACGCCTCGCTCAATTCGGTGGCGTTTTATAAGCTCAACGGCTACGAATCGCTCGGTGCCGCCGTTTTGCCGCTCAACCGCCAGGTAACGGTTGAATGCGAATTGATGCGCAAATATCTCTAGGGTGTTTCCGCCTCTGGGTTCTCTCCAACCAAAACCATACATAATCCCTCAGCCGCCGTTTTCCCCGAATCCGGCAGCTTTTGGCACAACCGTGCAGGCCGCAGATAATGCCGGCGCAATCTTGAGAAAACCGGGCTGTTTGCATTATTTGCACTTTTTATACCGGCCACTTTATTTTCCACACAAAATCAACGATTTCATGTTTTTTTATCATACCAAAAAAACCACGCGGCCTGCCTTCGGGCATTTTTGAATACCGCCAACCCCTGTTATTTCCATTACTGCATTGCCAAACCCAAATCCCGAGACAACGGTTCGGCAAACCAAGCGGCAGCAGAGATAGTTCTGCGGCCGCTTTCTGCCCGTTGCCGAAAATAAAGGGAAATAATGGCTCAAACCTCAAACGGGGTATCAGGGAAAATAAACGATGTCAGCAGCGCCGGGATTTTCTGCGGGATTTTCTGCAGGATAGCGGCCGCATTTTCCTAACCACGGCTTAACGCCTGCCGGTAGACCGTCTGAAGCGGCGTGATTTTTTCCAACCGCGCCTTATCGATGGCTTGGGCGGTTTGCTGCGGATTATCCGCACAGGCCGCAGCAATGGCGGCGGTGTCGGTTTCGTTGGCGGCAGCCAGCAGCGCCAGCCAGTGCGCACGCTGCGGATAGGGTTCGTTTTCGCGGTGCAGACGGCCTTGCGCATCGGCCAAGCACACGTTTAAGGCCGTCTGAAAACGCCCCGGGCGGCGGAACGCATCGGCTTTTTTCAAAGTTTCCAACACGGTTTTCGGCCTCAACTCGCCCACGCTGTGAAACATGATGTGCCAACGGCACACCAATTCGGCCAGCTCGGCGCAGGCTTTCGGCACTTTGAGGCGGGCATTGACGGCACGCACGGGTTCTACACCGGCAATATCGTGGCCGTAGTGTTTGGGCAGAATATGCGCCGGCGTACGTGCCTTGCCCAAATCGTGCAGCAGCGCGGCGTAACGCTCGGGCAGGGTCAGCCCCATATCGGCAGCGCGCTGCAGCACCATCAGCGTGTGGATGCCGCTGTCGGTTTCGGGGTGGTAGTCGGCGCGCTGCGGCACGCCGAACAGCGCGTCCACTTCGGGCAGCAACACTTCCAACACGCCGCATTCGTGCAAAATTTCCACCATACGGCGCGGCTGCGTCTCCATCAGTCCTTTGGCCAACTCCTGCCACACCCGTTCGGCCACCAGCGCGCCGGCCTCGCCGTTTTCTACCATCTGTTTCATCAGCGTCATGGTTTCGGGCGCAACCTCGAAGCCGTAGCGGGCGGCAAAGCGGGCGGTGCGCAAAATCCGTACCGGGTCTTCGGCGAAGGCGGGCGAAACATGGCGCAGGATTTTATCGCGCAAATCCTGCCGTCCGCCGAAAGGGTCGATAATCCGGCCGTCTGAATCTTGCGCCATCGCATTAATGGTTAAATCGCGCCGCTGCAAATCCTGCTCGAGCGTTACGCTTTTGTCGGCATAAAAGGCAAAGCCCGCGTAGCCTTTGGCGGTTTTGCGCTCGGTGCGCGCCAGCGCGTATTCTTCGCGGGTTTCGGGGTGCAAAAACACGGGGAAATCCCTGCCCACCGGCCGGAAGCCGTGCCCGGTCATGGTTTCGGCATCCGCGCCCACCACCACCCAGTCGTGGTCAGTAACGGGCAGCCCCAGCAAAGCATCGCGGACTGCGCCGCCGACAAGATAAATCTGCATAATCAGGCCGTCTGAAAAAAAATAAACGTGATTGTACCGCAAAAGAAAACTGCAACGCTGCCGCGCCTTGCCGGGCCGTGCGGCGGGTGCCGTCTGAAGATTCGGTTTTTGTTTTATTGTTTCCTGCATCAAGCAGCAGGCTGCAAAATGTGCTGAGCCGACTCTCTCCAATCGGCTGGCAAAACCGTTTTTTTAACCTCGGGCCCAACAATGCCGTAACGGAAATCAAGGGAATCTATACCCTGCAGCCAGCCGCCCCACCCTGCTTTTTTCAGACGGCCTGCGGGCAAACCCTGTATAGCGGAAACCTTATTTCTGCCACGGCGTTGCTGCGCCTTAGCTCAAAGAGAACGACTTTGTAAGCCGCTAAAGCGGCAACAGAAGCGGTTCCGTACTTGTACTGTCTGCGGCTTGCTGCCTGGTGCAAAAATAAGTTTTTCCGCTATATAATGCCGTCTCTAATCTTCAGCAGAAGCAGAATTATGGCCAATCAGCGACTTATCTACGGTTTCCATGCCGTGAACGCCCGTTTGTGGCAAAACCCCAAAAGCATCACCGGGCTTTATATACAGGAAGGCCGGCAAGATGCGCGCACGCGCGAAGTGCTGGAAAAAGCGGCTGCCGAAAACGTGCCGGTGCATTTTGCCGATGCCGCGCGGTTGGCGGCCATTGCCAAAGGCGCGCGCCATCAGGGAGTGGCCGGCTTTATCGATGCTTCTAAAAACCACGTTCATTTGGAAGATGTTTTGGAAAACCTGCGCGAGCCGGCACTGCTCTTGGTGTTGGACGGCATCACCGACCCGCACAATCTCGGTGCCTGCCTGCGCACCGCCGATGCCATGGGCGTGCACGCCGTGATTGCGCCGAAAGACAAAAGCGCGGGGCTGAACGCCACCGTGAGCAAAGTGGCCTGCGGTGCCGCCGAAACCGTTCCCTATATCACCGTTACCAATCTCGCCCGCACCCTGCGCGAGCTGAAGGAATACGGCATCTGGGTAATCGGCACCGATATGGGGGGCGAAACCGACCTGTATCACGCCAAGCTGCCCGAAAGCATCGCTTGGGTGATGGGCAGCGAAGGCGCGGGTATGCGCCGTCTCACCCGCGAGCATTGCGACATGCTGGTTTCCGTGCCGATGTTCGGCACGGTGGAAAGCATGAATGTGTCGGTAACGGCGGGCATGGTATTGGGCGAAACCCGCCGGCAGCGGATGTTAAACGCCGGATAACGGATAAATATCATGCTTGGTGCCAAAAACAGGCTGCTTATTGCCTTAGTGTATGCCCTTTCCCCGTTGGCAACCGCTTTTATCGTTTCGGTATCGGCGGCTCCGGAGCCGGTGTGGTTCATTATGGCGTATGCTGTTTTGCTGTTTTCGATACCTGCCTTTATCGTGGGCTGGATTCAGACGGCCGTATTGCATCGAAGCCGTTTGTTCAGAATGGCTGTGTCGGGTGTCAGCGCGTTTGCATTGTGTTTGGTTTTTTCTGTTTGCTTTAACCCCCTTGAATCAGGGCAGTCTTTTACAGACTCGTTTGGGGATCTGGGCCGGCCGCCTTTGCCGCATCTATAATTTGGGCATTTACGGCGTATTGACGGCCTGGCTGCTGAACTTTCTGATTACCGCCGCTTTAAACAGAAAGGCCGTCTGAAAACGCCCGGCCCAAACCGTTTCAGACAGCCTTTTACCGCTCAGGCAGCAAACATTGAATTTCTGCCGGCTGCCTTTATTATTCATTCAACTGAAACAACAAAGGGGCAAACCCATGATATATTGGCTTATCGCTGCGGCATTGGTGCTGATTCTCGAGCTGTTTGCCGGCACGGTTTACCTGCTGGTGGTCAGCGCCGCACTATTCGGCGCGGGCTTGGCGGCTTTGCTGTTTGACAATCACGCCGTCAGCACCACAACCGCCGCTGTGTTGGCTACAGCCGGCATCGTTTGGGTAAACCGCCGGCTGAAAAGCCGCCGCAAAACCGGCAACGGCGAAACCGCGCTCGATGATTTGGATGTCGGCCAAACCGTACACATCAACCGCCGTCTGCACGGCAACAGGTATGAAGTGCACTACCGTGGCGCCGTTTGGCAGGCCGAGGCCGCCAACGCGCCGGCCGTTTCCCAGCCGCAAACCGCCGTCATCACCGGCAAAAACGGCAATGTTCTCCTGATTCACCTGCATTAACTCCACTCAACCCGAAGGAAAAACCATGGATTTCAGCCCTTTTCTCAGCTTTCCCATTCTGCTTTTTATCGCCGTTATCGTGTTCGGTTTCAAGGCGTTTGTGGTGGTGCCGCAGCAGGAAGCCTATGTGGTCGAGCGGCTGGGGCGTTTTCACAAAGTGCTCACGCCCGGCCTCAACATTCTGATACCGTTTATCGACCGTGTGGCCTACCGCCACACCCTGAAAGAAATCCCGCTCGATGTGCCCAGCCAAGTGTGCATCACCCGCGACAACACCCAGCTCACGGTGGACGGCATTATTTACTTTCAGGTAACCGACCCCAAACTCGCTTCATACGGCTCCAGCAATTATATTTCCGCCATCACCCAATTGGCGCAAACCACGCTGCGCTCGGTTATCGGCCGCATGGAGCTCGACCGCACCTTTGAAGAGCGGGACGAAATCAACAGCACGGTGGTGGCCGCGCTCGATGAAGCCGCCGTATCGTGGGGTGTGAAAGTGTTGCGCTACGAAATCAAAGATTTGGTGCCGCCGCAGGAAATTTTGCGCGCCATGCAGGCGCAAATTACCGCCGAACGCGAAAAACGCGCCCGCATCGCCGAGTCGGAAGGCCGCAAAATCGAGCAGATTAATCTCGCCAGCGGCCAGCGTGAAGCAGAAATCCAACAGTCCGAAGGCGAGATGCAGGCCGCCATCAACGAATCAAACGGCCAGAAAATCGCCCAAATCAACCGCGCACAAGGCGAAGCCGAAGCCCTGCGGCTGGTGGCCGAAGCCAATGCCGATGCCATCCGCGCCGTGGCCGAAGCCCTGCAAAATCCCGGCGGCAGCGAAGCCGTGAACCTGAAAGTGGCCGAACAATATGTGGAAGCCTTCGGCAAACTGGCCAAAGAAAACAACACCCTGATTATGCCCGCCAACATCGCCGACATCGGCAGCCTGGTAGCCGCCGGTTTAAAAATCGTTGAAGGCAATAAAACAGCGGCCAAATAAAAATACGCCGACCGCAGCCGCCTGCATAGATAAGCAGGTTTCCGACAGCAAACCGCAGGCGGCACCATAATGCAAAACCGACTCTGCCGCTTTGGCGGCTCTGTTTGATGGGAGTGTCCGATAAAAACAAACGCGGCAGTCTGCGGGCGGCGGAAATAGGGCTGCCCGGCTGCAACCGTGAGCGTGCCGGTCCACCTTGTGCCGCTCTTCTGTCTGCCCCGCCGTTTCGTGCGTATTTTACGGACTGTTGCCCGACAAGACGGAGCTGTGCCGCATCAGCTTGCATTGAGCCTGCTATAAAAAACGCACCCTTAAGCCCGGGCAAAACACCGCAGCAGGCAAGTATCCGCGATAAAGAAAAACAGGCCGTCTGAAACGTTTCAGACGGCCTGTTTTTCTTATAAACCCGGCAAGCCCGTTATTTGTTGGCTGACAATTGATCGACCATGCGGCCGTCTGCAAAATATTTTTTCATGATTTCCTCCCAAGTGCCGAACACATCATCGGGCTTAAACGTTTCGATATCGGGAAAATCAGCTTGATGCTTTGCCAACACCGCAGTATTGCTCGGGCGCAGATAGAGTTTGGCCGCCAGCTCCTGCGCCGGTACGCTCCATAAATAGCCCAAGTATTCCCCTACCGCCACGCGGGTGCCTTTTTTCTCCGCCACGCCGTCCACCACCGCCACAGGGCTTTCCGAAAGAATGGTATAGCGCGGATACACGATTTCAAACTGCTCGGGCGCCAACACACGGCTCACATGGTTGGCTTCGCTCTCAAAAGTAATCAACACATCGCCGATATTGCGCTGTGTGAACGTGGTTGTAGCCGCGCGGCCGCCGTTTTCAAACACAGGAGCGTTTTTCAGCAGCTTGGCAGCAAACTCTTTGGCTTTGGCTTCGTTACCGTTATTGGCTTTCAGCCCATAACCGAATGCACCGAGAAAGGCATAACGGCCGTTGCCGGTGGTTTTCGGGTTGGCAATCACAATTTGCAGATTGTCTTTGGCCAAATCCGCCCAATCGCGCACCTGTTTAGGGTTGCCTTTGCGCACAAGAAAAACCGTGGTACTGGTAAACGGCGCGGCATTATCGGGCAAACGGCTGCGCCAACCTGCCTTCACCAGCCCTTTTTTCTCTAAAAGCTCGATATCCGAAGTTTGGTTCATGGTTACCACATCAGCCTGCAAACCGCTGGACACTGCCAAAGCCTATTTGCTCGAACCGCCGTGCGACTGCTGCACGCTGATTTCCCCGCCCGGATGCCGGGCTTAATATTCTTTGATAAACAGAGGGTTGTATTCCTTATAAAAATCACGCGCCACATCGTAAGACACATTCAGCAACTTGATGCCGTTACGGCAGCGTTTTGCCCCCCCGCAGCTGATGCAGCATACTGCCCTTCGGTTTCCGGAGAGCAGGCCGACAAAGCCAAAACAATGCCAAACAAAGCAGAGAAAGAGAACAAACGGGTTGCGACCATGATGATTGAGATAAAAAATGGAAACATGGCAAACTGTAATACAAGCCGTCGGAAAAAGAAAGAATAACTCACTGGTCACGAAGCCTTTACCCACCAGCAATCCAACCCGACCGAATACATAACTGACATCCAGCCGGCGGTCAGATTCTTTTATTTACAGCATACCACTTTCAGCGGCAAAACCATCGACCAGTATTTCGACACTTCCACCACAGGCATAAGTTTAAAGCAGCCGACATCGCAGACCGTCTAGAAAGCCGAACAGCAACGACTTAATGGTATATCGAAAGCGAGCTGTGGAAAAAATGCTTCAAGCGCTACGACAGCCCCCCAATGCCTTCTTCTACACCAAACCACCTTATTGGCAGTTTGCAGGTTACAACCGCACGTTTGATTGGGCACAGCAAGGACTGCAGGCCGATGCGATAGTATACACCAGCGACAAAATCATACTATCCATCAACGAACTACCCGATAATCCAGGATCTATTCAAAGACTTCAGCATCACTGCCTTGAGCCTATATCAAAGCCGCACGGATAAAAGTAACAACGTTGGACTTTTATCTTAATTCAGTGGTTGTAGATGGGGGATCACCACTAGTCTCTGCGTTTTATCACGGCTGAAGGTATATTTGCATTCTTTTTGTCATGTGCGACAAGCGGAAGAGTATGACTGAAAAAATAAAAAATCATGACAAAACGCACGTTAGCTTACACAAATTTTTCCGATGGAATTCAGTCATTGAAAGCGGCAGTTGAGATTCTGGCAAAGCCGGCACGCCCACGGGGATTTGAACCTTGGTTACTGCTGTGAAAGGGCTGCTCTAACCGCTAAGCGATATACGGGTACATAAACCGTGACGTACCCGGAGCAACCGAATGCTTGATTCTTTGGCTCGTAACCAAATACTTTATCCAATTGAGCTAAAGCTTCGCTGCCCCGTGTTGACCGTGAATCAAGAATGCGGATATGGAAACGTGTTTTTGCTTGGCCTTTTTCTAAAAAAGTTTTATTTTTTGATTTGGCTCTAGACTAGCAGAATAGCTCTGTTAGCCTGGAAAAATGAAATATAACACCAAGTTAAGTGACCATCAGCTCAAAAAATTATCAAGCATTTTTGTGTCGGTATAGAAGCCTCAAAAACCGCTTTGCCGACAGGCTTCAACCGCAATACCATCAACCACCGGTATCGCATTTTCAGGCACGAAATATACCGCTGCCAAAGCGGGCAAAAAGACCTGTTATACAGCAGCATAGAGGTTGATGAAAGCTATTTGTAGCGCGGTTTCCATGGCAAGTCAAAGCGTGGCAGAGGAACGCTTAGACAACCCGTCTTTGGTATTTTCGAAAGAGACGGCAGGGTTTATACCGAAATCGTTCCTGATTGTAAAAAGCAAACACTTCAAGCTGTTATATTGGGAAAGGTCTCTCTGGAGGGTGTTTTTATTCTGATAGCCGGCGCGGTTACAGCGGCCTGGTCGATGCGGGCTACTCTAAACATTTGCGCGTTAATCACGGACAAAATGAGTTTGCAGATGGTACCGGGCACATCAATGGTATTGAAAGCTTCCGGAGTTTTACCAAACGAAGGCCCGCCAAATTCAACGGCGTAACCAAAAACTTTGATTTGCACCTGAAGGAATGCGGATGGCGATGGAACCGAAACTCTGATGAACTGGGTCACCAACTTTGGGGGCTTTTAAAGTAAATTTATATAAAGCTGCCAGTCTAGAGCCTTTAAATTTTGTGAAGCGCTCAGGCCGTCTGAAAATATTAATAGAAAATATTTTCAGACGGCCTGAGCGTTGATTTTGCTATCGCTGTGCCAAACTGTATGCATTGAAAATAATGAACCGGCCCGGCTTGGGTTTAGAACGGGATGTCATCATCAATATCGTCCACCGGTGCGGCAGGCGCAGCAGGTGCTTGGCGGCGGGGTGCAGCGGGCGGTGTGTTTTGGGCTTCCTGCTGGTAAACGGGAGCGTTTTGGTAATTCTGCTGTTGGGTCGCCGGCTGCGGATAAGCGCCTTGGGCTTCACCGCCGTATTCCGCCGTGCCGCTGCTGCGCGAACCGAGCATTTTCATTTCGTTGCCGATGATCTCGTATGCGGTACGCTCAATGCCGTCTTTGCCCATGTATTTGCGGCTTTGAATGCGGCCTTCGATATAAACCGAGCTGCCTTTGCGCAGATACTGGCCGGCTACTTCTGCCAAACGGCGGTAAAGTGTGATGTTGTGCCATTCGGTGCGCTCTTGGCGTTGGCCGCTTTGACGGTCGTTCCACACTTCGCTGGTGGCGATGCTGAAATTGCAAACGGGCTCGCCGTTGGGCATATAGCGTACTTCGGGGTCGCGGCCGAGATTGCCGATAAGGATAACTTTGTTTAACGATGACATCAATTTGCTCCTGAAATAATTTGTTCGGCGGCATTTTGGTCGAAACCTTTTTGCAATGCCTTGATAAAAACGGTTTTTTTGTCGGCACTGAAGCTGACGGCCTCTACGCCTTCCAATGCGGTTAAGGCAGAGTGTAATTGCTCCGCTCTGCCGCGCCAAGTTTCCGGTACCGAAAAATTGAGGTTTTTAACCGGTTTGGGGGCGGGTGAGCACACGGCAACGGCCAGCCACAACAAAATCAGGCCGCTGCAAAAAGCGAACACGCCGTTGAAACCGTAGTGTTGGAACAACACGCCGCCGGCCGCTCCGCCGGCAAACAGGCCGACCGACTGCATGGTGTTGTACACCCCCATAGCGGTGCCTTTTAAATCGGAAGGGGCGATTTTCGACACCATTGAAGGCAGGCTGGCTTCCAGCACATTAAAGCCGATAAAATACACAGCCAGTAAAACAGCTGCCGCCCAAACGGAATCCTGCACAATCAGCAGGCCGGCCTGGGCAGCGGCAATGCAGACAATGCCGCACACAAATACTGCTTTGAGTTTGTTGCGGGTTTCGCCGACAATAATCAGCGGCACCATCAGCACCAATCCGGCCAGTGTTGCCGGCAGATAGATTTGCCAATGTTGCTCTTTCAGCAGCCCGAGTGCCACCAGGGCAAACGGTAATGCGGTAAACAGGGCCATTTGCGCAGCATGCAGGGCAAAAATGCCGAAGTTGAGCGCAAGCAGCCGGCCGTCTTTCAATACTTCGCCCAAACGCGAAGGCTGCGCCTGGGCATCTTCGTGCAGTTTCGATGCTGAGGGGTTGGGGGTGATGTAGGCCACCACGGCGATGCCGGCAAGGCTGAGCACGCCGGTTAGGGCAAACAGTCCGTCTACACCTATACGTGCGGCCAGCAGCGGTGCCAGCACAAGGCCGGCCGAGAAAGTCAGCCCGATACTCAGCCCGATGACGGCCATCGCGCGGGTGCGCACTTCATCGCGGGTAAGGTCGGCCAACAGGGCGGTAACCGCCGCGCTCACGGCACCCGCCCCCTGCACCGCCCGTGCCAGCACCAGCATCTCAAGCGTGTCGGCAGCCGCAGCCATAAAACTGCCGGCGGCAAACACAATCAGACCGAAATAAATTACCTTTTTACGGCCGAATTTATCGGAAGCCATGCCCAACGGCAATTGCAACACCGCCTGCGTCAAACCGTATATGCCCATCGCCATGCCGACCAGCGCTTTGTTGTTTTCTGCGCCGGGCAAAGTGGCGGCATAAAGTGCCAATACGGGCAGCACCAAAAACATGCCGAGCATACGCAGCGCATACACGCCTGCCAGCGATACGCCCGCGCGCCACTCATGCGGATACATCTGTGTGCGGTTTTCTGTTGCCATAATTCGGTTAAGTGTTTTCAGACGGCCTGTTGCGGCCTACCTGCGCCGCAGGCCGTCTGAAAAAATCATCGTGAAAAATCTGCTCAGCTCCACTGCCAGCGGTTGCGCCACGCGCCAAGCACGGCATCGGGATATTTGCTGCTGCCCAGGCTGCCGTTAAAACGCGCCAGCGCACGCACCAGATTGCCGCGTTCCACATTGTTATAGTGGCGTAGGATGGTGCAGCCGTAACGCAGATTGGTGCGGATATCAAACAGATTGTGTGAAGGTTTGCCGATATGGTTTTTCCAAAACGGCATCACCTGCATCAGCCCGCGCGCACCTACATTGCTGATGGCGTATTGGCGGAACGCACTTTCCACTTGGATCAGGCCGAGCACCACCTGCGTATCGAGCCCGGCGCGGCTGGATTCGTATTGGATATTGACCAGCAGCCGTTTGCGCTCGCCCTCATCGGCCACATAGCGCGCCAGCCGTGCCGACATATCGCGCAGCCAACGTTCGCCGTCTTCAGCGCGGTCGAACACCAGCCGTGCGGGATTCACGTTGTTGATGGAACTGCGCATCACCGATGCCACATCATCAGAGAGGGTTTCTTCGCGTTGCGCCCCGGCATGCAGCAGGCGGGGGCTGAGCAATAATGCGCCGCCCGCCGCCAACAGGCGGCGGCGCAGCAGACATTCGGCAGGAATCAGGTTGTCCGGTTTCATAGTGCATGGTTTGAAAATTTTATTGCTATGTTTTTCAGACGGCCTCTCTTTGCCCAAAACTTCAGGCCGTCTGAAAAACTTAATCCAAATGCCCGCCCCCCTGCGCCAATACCGTGCGGTTGCCGTTGGCCTCGGGGGCGGACACAATGCCGTCCGCCTCCATCCTGTCGATCAAACGGGCGGCACGGTTGTAGCCGATGCGCAGATGCCGCTGCACTGATGATATGGTTGCTTTGCGGGTTTTCACCACGCAGGCAACGGCATCATCATACATCGGATCAAGCTCTTCTTCGCCGCTGCGCTGGCCGTTGGCGTTACTGAACAGGTCATCGCTGCCCACACCTGAAGTGAGAATATCGTCAATATAGTCCGGTTCGCCGAATTGTTTCAGATATTCCACCACGCGGTGCACTTCGTCATCGGCTACGAATGCGCCGTGTACGCGCTGCGGATAGCCCGTGCCGGGCGGCAAAAACAGCATATCGCCCTGCCCCAGCAGGTTTTCTGCGCCCATTTGGTCGAGAATGGTACGGCTGTCCACCTTGCTCGACACCTGGAACGCGATGCGTGTGGGAATATTGGCTTTAATCAGGCCGGTAATCACGTCCACACTGGGGCGCTGGGTGGCCAAAATCAGGTGGATGCCGGCGGCGCGGGCTTTTTGCGCCAAACGGGCAATCAGCTCTTCGATTTTTTTGCCCGCCGTCATCATCAAATCGGCGAATTCGTCCACCACCACCACGATAAACGGCAGTTTTTCCAGCGGCTCGGGGTCTTCGGGCGTGAGCGTAAACGGGTTGGCCAATTTCCCGCCGTGTGCCGCCGCTTCGGCCACTTTCTGATTGAAGCCCGCCACATTGCGCACGCCCATATGGCTCATCAGGCGGTAGCGTTTTTCCATTTCGTTCACACACCATGTAAGCGCGTTTGCGGCCAGTTTCATATCGGTTACCACGGGGGCGAGCAGGTGCGGAATGCCTTCGTAAATCGACAACTCCAGCATTTTCGGATCGATCATAATCATGCGCACTTCATCGGGCGCGGCTTTGAACAGCATCGACAGAATCATCGAGTTCACCCCCACCGATTTGCCCGAACCGGTGGTGCCCGCCACCAAAAGGTGCGGCGCTTTGGCCAAATCGGCCACAACCGGCTCGCCGGTGATGTCCTGCCCCAGGGCCAGCGTGAGCTTGGATTTGGATTCCCGAAACGCCTGCGAATTGAAGATTTCGCTCAGGCGTATCATCTGCCGCTTGGGATTGGGCAGCTCCAAACCCATGCAGGTTTTGCCCGGAATGGTTTCCACCACACGGATAGATGCCACCCCCAGCGAGCGCGCCAAATCTTTTTCAAGGTTCATCACCGCATTGCCGCGCACACCCACATCGGGTTCGATTTCGTAACGCGTAATCACGGGGCCGGCATAAGCGTCCATCACCTTCACTTTCACCTTAAACTCGGCCAGCTTCTCTTCAATGGTGATGCTGTTTTCCAGCAGGGCTTCTTCGGTTTGGGTGGCACCGGGGTCGAACTGCGGCGGCTGCAGCAGTGCTGCGGTAGGCAGGTGCGGCACGCCTGAAACCGCATGGTTCTTTGCGCCGTCCGCCGTGCCTGCCGGCAGCGTTTCAGACGGCCGCAATGTTCCGGCTGCCGGGTTTTGGAGGGTGTGTTCGAACACCGCCGCCGTGGTTTCATCGGCATGGTTTAACGCCGCGAGATCGACCGTCTGAAAAGAAAGCGGCGGTTCCGCCTCTGATGCAGACTCCTGCAGCAGCCGGTCGGTAATCGACCCGTTCGGGCGGCTGCTGATGTGCGCAACGGCCTGCCCGGCATATTCGTCAACACGCGGCGGGAAGGTTTGCAGCGGAGCGGTATCGTGCCGGAATACGGGCGGTTCGGGAATATCGATCACCTGCCGCTCCACCTCCGGCACAGAGGGCTGCTCAATCACGGCGGCTTGGGCGGCCGGCACGGCGGCAAACGGGGTAAACCGTGTAGAAATCGGCGGCGGAACGGCAACAGGCCTGCCCGGCGGCTGCAATTGTGCCGAATGGCTCTGCTCCACCCTCGCAGCGTCAGGAATCACACTTTCGCGTATGGCAGTATTGATGCGGCGGATGCGTTGGCGGCTGACCGGCGAATCGGTTTTGGCGAGATTGGCAAACACTTCGCCCTCCGGAATCACTTTGGGCTGCAAAACCTGCACCGGCGTTTGCGCCGACACTTGGCGGCGGCGCGCCAAACGCTGGCGGAGCAGGTTGGAACGGATATCGTCTTCGCCGATGGTTTCGGGGTTTCCCAACGCCTGCGCCACCGGCTGCGTCATCTCGGTGCGCGGCACGGAATGGGAAAGCCGGCGCAATTCCGAAAACACGCGTTCGCGTGTGCGCACCAGCGCAGGGTCGTCCAAACCGATAATTTCCGGCTCGACAACCGGTTTGGGCGGCGCGGCTTCTTCGAGCGCGGGTTTGAACCGCCAATTAAGCTCCACCACCTCCATATCGGGCGGGGGGTTGGAAAACCGTTTCGGTTCAGACGGCTCCGCTCTGTTTGGCGCTTGGTCGGCAAGATGGGTTTCGTGCAGCGAACGGGTGGCTTCTTCCAGCGTGATCACGGGCAGCGAAGCATCGACAGATCCGCCCGCCGGGCGGTATTCGTTGCCGTCAAACGGCACATAAGGCGCAATACCGATGGCTTTGCCGGTGAGACTTCGGCTCTTTGGCTCATTTGCCTTCCCGCCTGCCGCCTCCCTTTCCGCTTCTGCCGATAAAACTGTGCCGAACATGGGAATACCGCCGCCCTCCTGCATTTGGCCGTTTTCGTTTTCAGACGGCCTCTGTTGCATTTCGGGCTGCGCCCCTGCATTGTCGGGCAGCGGTTCGGCGGCCTTCGGGGCGCAGGCGGGGGCTTCGGTGTTGTCGGTGCTGCTGCCTGCTTCGGCAAATTCGGAGTCGGGATCAGCTTCTATTTTCGGTGCGGCGGCAAAAATCGGCAGCTCTTCGAAATCGTCATCTTGCATTTCGCGCCTGCCGCCCGAAGTGGCATCAAGTTTGCGGCTGTGTTTCGGTGAGAGTGCGCGGAATTTTTCAACGGTTTTGTCGTAAACGGCTTTGGCTTCTTCTGCCGCCCGATAACTCTGGCGGGTGTTTTTCAGGTTGGGATCCACGCCGCGCAGGGCTTTGGGCGGTTTGGAGCCGCCGGCTTCCGGCTCAGGCGCGGCTTCGGCATCAGCCTCGTGGCGGCTCAAATAGGCCAACTCGCGCAGCCATTCCTGCTCTTGGCGGTGGCGCACCCATAACGCGCCCGCAATCGCAAACAGCAACACAATCAGTAAAAATGTCCACAACATAAATACAAACAGCCCGTTTGGTTTCGGCAAAGGCGTTATTCTAACGTGTTTCAGCCGTGAAAAGAATAATTTTCACGCCGGCACGGGGCTTTTGACGATAATAAAGATTCAGACGGCCGCTGCCGTGGCAATCAGGCTTTGAATCTGCCCGATGCCGGCCAGGCCGTCTGAAAGCCGCTCGCGCCGGCAGCCGGCTTAAAAACGGTTTTTCCATTCCCTTAGGGCAGCGAACACAGCAGCTCCGTCTGCCAATTTTCCGCCGCTGTATTCCGCCGCTTTCTGCGCCACCTGCCGGCAGCCTGTGCGCAGAAACGGGTTGATCCGAAGCTCGTGCGCCAGGCTCACCGGCAATGTGGGCGTGTGTTCTGCGGCGGCTCGGGCGGTGCGCACGGCGGGGTTGTCCGGCTCGACACAGGCAGCAAAGCGCAGGTTGGCAGCGGTGTATTCGTGTGCGGGGTAAAACAATGTGTGCCCGGGCAGGCCGGCATAGCGTTGCAGCGAGGCATAAAGCTGCCCGGCGGTGCCGCAAAACACCCGTCCGCAACCTGCCGAAAACAGGGTGTCGCCGCAGAAAACGTGCAGGCCCTCTGCATCGTGCAGCAGATAGCTCAGATGCCCGGCGGTATGGCCGGGCGTGTGCCAAACTTCAACGCGGCAGCCGCCAAACAGCCACTGCACGCCTTCGCCTGCATACCGGTCGGCGGCGGCGATGTCGCGGTTGCCGTATACCGTGCATTGCGGGAAAACCTGCTTCAGCCCGGCGATGCCGCCCGTGTGGTCGTGATGGTGGTGGGTAATCCATATTTCGGCCAAACTCAGGCCGTGGCGGTGCAGATAGTCGAGCACGGGCCCGGCCTCGCCCGGGTCGATGCAGACGGCCTGCCCGTTGCGGGAAACCGTCCAGATATAGTTGTCGTCCAACGCGGCAACGGGATGGATAGTAAACGCCTGCGCAGCCATTTTTCATCACCTTTGTTTTTTCAGACGGCCTTGATTATATCCTGAGGCAGGGGTATAAATCAGGCCGTCTGAAAATTTGCTGTTTGACTGTTTATGGATTTTTCGGCTGCCTGGTTTCCCCCTGCCCTGCTCTATGCCGCCCTGCTGCTGTGGGCGGGTATTTTGCTGGCCGCCAAATCCGCGCTGCCTGCGCTGTGCCGGCACAACGGTGCCGCAATGGTCGCGGCGGCTTATATGGCGGTGCTGTGGGGATTGAATGCGGGTTTGGGCAGCGGGCAGTTGGCGGGCATGAGCTACCACCTTCTCGGCATCAATTTGGCTGTGCTGATGCTCGGCCTGCCCGCCGCTTTATGGCTGGGCACGCTGCTGCTGGCAGCCTACACTGCGCTGCACGGCGGCGGAAACTGGGCGGCACTGGGGCTCAACGCGCTGTTTGTGCTGCTGCCTGCCGCTGCCATTAATGCTGCATTCCGCCGCGTTGCCGCACGGCTGCCCGACAATCTGTTTGTTTATATTTTTGTCAACGGCTTTCTCGCTGCCGCAGCGGGAATGCTGCTCACAGGGCTGCTGGTGTCGGTGCTGTTGCAGCTTGCCGGCGTGTTTGCTGCCGATGCGTTGTGGCAGTCGGCATTTCCGGTGTTTTTTCTGCTCTCTTGGGGCGAAGCCTTTCTCAGCGGCATTTTCACGGCCGTTTTCGTGGCTCTGCGCCCGCGCTGGTTGAGCACTTTTGACGAGCGGCGTTTTTTGCGCGCCCGAAACAGCATTTGGACATAATGCCGCCTCACCCAAATATCCTCCGTACACCGCAGCGGGCAGACCTCAGCCCCACGGTATCAGGCCGTCTGAAAACCTGCCTGCCGCCGCCCTGCGCTTTCATTGATATGAAGCAAAACCTTGCACCGAAAGCAGATGACAATCCGGCGGCTGCGGGGTAACATTCGCGCTCTTTATAATATGTTTCCGATTCCGTGTTATGAATGCTCCCAACCTTCTTGCTTCCGTGGATTTAGGATCCAACAGTTTCCGCCTGCAGATCTGCGAAATCCACAACGGCCAGTTGAAAGTCATCGATTCGTTTAAACAGATGGTGCGCTTCGCAGCAGGTTTGGACAGCCGCAAAAATCTTGACGAAGCCTCGCAGGAGCGGGCGCTGGAATGCTTGGCCAAATTCGGCGAACGCCTGCGCGGCTTCCAACCCGGGCAGGTGCGGGCGGTGGCCACCAACACCTTCCGCGTGGCGAAAAACATCGCCCAATTCATGCCCAAAGCCGAATCCGCGTTGGGCTTTTCCATCGAAATCATCGCAGGCCGCGAAGAAGCCCGCCTGATTTACACCGGCGTGGTGCACACTCTGCCGCCCAACGGCGACAGAATGCTGGTTATCGACATCGGCGGCGGCTCCACCGAATTCGTTATCGGTTCCGAGCTCAAACCCACTTCCACCGAAAGCCTGCCGCTGGGCTGCGTAACCTACAGCCTGCGTTTTTTCCAAAACAAAATTACCCAAAAAGATTTTCAGGCGGCCGTTACCGCCGCACGCAACGAAATCCAGCGCATCAGCAAACTGATGAAGCGCAGCGGCTGGGATTTCGCCGTGGGCACTTCGGGATCGGCCAAATCCATACGCGATGTGATTGCCGCCGAAAACCCGCAGGAACACGACATCACCTACGCGGGCATGAAAAAGCTGGCCGACAAAATCATTGCCGCCGGCAGCGTGAAAAAAGCGCGCCTGGAGGGCATGAAACCCGACCGCATCGAAGTGTTTGCCGGCGGGCTGGCCGTGATGACGGCCGCGTTTGAAGAGCTGGAAATCGAAAAAATGACGGTAACCGAGGCCGCCCTGCGCGATGGTGTGTTTTACGATCTGATCGGCCGCCAGCTCAACGAAGACATGCGCGACCAAACCACCGCAGAATTCCAAGAACGCTATCATGTGAGCAAAAACCAGGCCGCCCGCGTGGCCGCTGCCGCGCAAAAGTTTATGGAAAGCATCGGCCACGCCCAAAACATGCCCGTGCAGGAGCTGGCCTATTGGCAGCAATACCTCAACTGGGCGGGGCTGCTGCACGAAATCGGTGTCGATATCGCCCACACCGGCTACCACAAACACTCTGCCTATATTCTCGAAAACGCCGATATGCCCGGCTTTTCGCGCAAAGAGCAGAATATTTTGTCGCAGCTGGTGCTCGGCCACCGGGGCGATGTGCGCAAAATGATGCCTTTGGCCGGCAGCAGTGCCATATGGCCGGCCATTCTTTCGCTACGGCTGGCCGCACTGTTCTGCCGCGCCCGCCTGCCGTTGGATCTGCCGCCCTTCACCCAGCTGCGCAACAGCGATGGGGGCAAAGGCTTCGTGTTGCGCATCAACCGCAACTGGCTCGACCGGCACCCGCTGATTGCCGGCGCGCTCGAATGCGAAAGCGAACAATGGCAGCGGGCAGGCATGCCCTTTACCGTGCAGGCACAATAATGCCCGCGGCTTCGGCCGTCTGAAATCCCCCCGGCCTGTTCAGACGGCCAACCAACTTAATGCAACCCGTTTAGGAAACCGCAATGGATCTGCACCATATCCGCGAAGACTACAGCAGGCAGGAACTCTCGGAAGCCGAATGCGGCGACAACCCGATTGCCCAGTTTGACCGCTGGCTCAACGAAGCCATCCGCGCCAAAGTAAACGAACCCACCGCCATGAACGTGGCCACCGTCAATTCAGACGGCCGCCCCGAAGGCAGGCAGGTGCTGCTTAAAGAAACCAACCCGCACGGCTTTGTGTTTTTCACCAACTATAAAAGCCGCAAAGGCCGCGCGCTGGCAGCCGTGCCGTTTGCCGCACTTACCTTTTTCTGGCCCGAACTGGAGCGGCAGGTGCGCGTGGAAGGGCGGGTAGAAAAACTCGATGAGGCCGCATCAGACGAATATTTCGAAAGCCGCCCCTACACCAGCCGCATCGGCGCATGGGCCAGCGAGCAGAGCGAAGTGATTTCTGGCAAAGCGGCGTTGGTGGCGCGCGCTGCCGCCGTGGGGCTGCAACACCCGCTGCACGTGCCCCGCCCGCCGCACTGGGGCGGCTACATTGTTCTGCCCGACCGGGTAGAATTCTGGCAGGGCCGCCCCAGCCGCCTGCACGACCGCATCCAATACCGTTTGCAAAACGGCATCTGGCACAAAGAAAGACTGTCGCCCTGAAAGCGCAGGCCGTCTGAAAATATTGCAAAATATAATATTGTATCGGGCGTTGAACATTGCCCGCCGACGCTTTAGCTCCACGGCCTGCCCGCCCCGCTTTCAGACGGCCTCCAAACAGAAAAACAGCACAACGGCGCAAAACTACCGCGCCCGAAACACAGGCAACGGCGCAAATTGGTTTACAATCACCCGGCCTGCTCCGACAGGTTTACCCGAAACCACAGGAAAAAACATGTTAGACATCCAACAACTCCGCAACCACACCGCCGCCGTGGCCGAGCGTTTGGCCGCACGCGGCTACCCGCTCGACACCGCCCGCTTCGAAGCACTGGAAAACAAACGCAAGCAACTGCAGGTTCACACCGAAGAGCTGCAGGCAGCACGCAACAGCGAGTCGAAAAAAATCGGCGCCCTGAAAAGTTCGGGCAGGCACGAAGAAGCGGAGCAAACGATGGCGCAGGTGGCGCAGATTAAAGCAGATTTGGAACAGGCCGCCGCCGACTACGAAGCCGTGCAGGCCGAGTTGGATGCCTGGCTGGCCGCCATTCCCAACCTGCCGCACGAGAGCGTGCCGGTGGGCGCGGACGAAGGCGGGAATGTGGAGGTGCGCCGCTACGGCGCGCCGCGCGTGTTTGATTTCGCCGTCAAAGACCACGTTGATTTGGGCGCGCCGCTGGGTTTGGATTTTGAAACGGGTGCGCAGCTTTCCGGCGCGCGCTTTGCCGTGATGAAAGGCCGAATCGCCCGCCTGCACCGCGCGCTGGCGCAGTTTATGCTCGACACCCACACGCTGCACCACGGCTACACCGAGTATTACACGCCCTATATTGTCAGCAGCAACACCCTGTTCGGCACCGGCCAGCTGCCCAAATTCGGCGAAGACCTGTTTCACGTTACCCGCGGCGGCGATGAAACCAAGCTTGTGCAATATCTGATTCCCACCGCCGAAGTTACGCTCACCAACACCGTGGCCGAGAGCATTGTGCCGTCTGAAACACTGCCGCTGAAACTCACCGCCCATTCGCCCTGCTTCCGCTCCGAAGCGGGTGCCTACGGCAAAGACGTGCGCGGCCTGATCCGCCAGCACCAGTTCGACAAAGTGGAAATGGTGCAGATTACCCGCCCCGAGCATTCCTATGATGCGCTGGAAGAGATGGTCGGTCATGCCGAAAAAATCCTGCAACTGCTCGAGCTGCCCTACCGCGTGATTGTGCTGTGTACCGGCGATATGGGGTTCGGCGCGGCCAAAACCTATGATGTGGAAGTGTGGGTGCCGGCGCAAAACACCTACCGCGAAATTTCGAGCTGCTCCAACTGCGAAGACTTCCAAGCCCGCCGCATGAAAGCGCGCTTCAAAGACGAAAACGGCA
Source organism: Neisseria sp. 19428wB4_WF04 (assembly GCF_015235335.1). NCBI lineage: Bacteria > Pseudomonadati > Pseudomonadota > Betaproteobacteria > Neisseriales > Neisseriaceae > Neisseria > Neisseria sp. 19428wB4_WF04. The sequence continues at coordinate 8,617 of NZ_JADGLG010000014.1, read as the reverse complement.
AAAACCGCCTGCTGCACACGCTCAACGGCTCCGGCCTGGCGGTCGGCCGCACGTTGGTAGCCGTGCTGGAAAACCACCAGAATGCAGACGGCAGCATCAACATCCCCGCCGCGCTGCAACCCTATATGGGCGGCATTGCCAAGCTGCAACCCTAGCGGAGCCCGGCAGTGCGGCGGCCTTGCGGTGGGCGGCATTGCGCAACGCCCGCAGGCGCAACCCGCCCCTTTAAATTCCACTCTGCCGCGATATGCTGAAGCCCCCGGCATGATGTGTCGGGTTATGTGTGAAACCTGAGGATTGCCTGCCGCGCCACATTGGAAGCTTGGCACTCTGCCGCCTTGCTGCGAGAGCGGCGCGGGTTTTGCAGAGCCTTAGGCCGTCTGAAAGCAGGCGCAGCTTTTTTGCCGCCCTGCTCCCGTTTTATCTTAAACCCGGAAAACGTTTTATGTTTGTTTTATGTTTAAGGTTTAAACGTTTATGTTTGCAGTCAATCCGCACATTTTCAGTGCCAACCGGCAAGCCGCAAACCATTCGGGCGGCACTCAAAACGCTCTGCGCCTTAACGGAAATGCAGCGGATTCACGTTGAAAAATCTTTTCAGACGGCCTGAAGCCGTCTGAAAAGCTTAAATGCCGTTATCCCCGCTCAGGGAAATGCAAATAAAAATATTGAAGTATCGGTTAAACCCATACCGGGATGCTAAACATCTGAATGTCTGCCTGCGCGGGAATAACAGCAAATAACGCCTGTGATGTTTGTGAATCGTTCAAAGGTTACGGCCTGTATCAGCCTGCCGAAGGCCGTTTGAAACAGCGGTGATGCCATGCCCAAAGCCACTTTCTACACCCATGTCGGCGATCCTGCCGCTTTCGTTTGCCGCTTGGCGGAACGCGCCGTGAAAAGCAGCAGCCGTGTGCTGCTGTGGGCAGATTCGCCCGAAGCAGCCGAGCGGCTGGACAGGCAATTGTGGCAGTTTGATCCGGCAAGTTTTCTGCCGCACGAGTTGTGGGTTCACGGCCGGGCATTGCCGCAAAACGTGCCGCTGCTGGTGTCTTACGGGGAAGCGCTGCCTGAAACCGCACCCGGCACGATAGTGCTGAACGTCTCTGCCGATTTTTGGTGTTATGCCCCTGCCCGACCCGCACGCGTGCTGGAAATCATCGGCACCGGCCTGGAAGATCTGGCCGATGCCCGCGAGCGTTTCAAGGCCTATCGTAAACAGGGCTTTGAAATCGAACACCACAATATGCAGGGCAAAGCCTAAAGTATTTTCAACACTATAAATATAATAAACCCGAAATATAATAAACCCGCTTTACCGCCGGCAGGACGCTCTGTGCCTCAGCTCAAAGAAAGCGGTTGTGCAAGCCGTTGCAGCGGCAGCAGAATCGGCTCGGTATGGTCTGCGGCTTACTGTTTTGCGCCGGTATCCGGCCGTCTGAAACACCCTGTGGCAACCAACCTTTCCATGCCGGCTGCCCAATTCAACCAACTCCCTGTTTCTGATTTATATCAAGAAGTTTCAAACTATTATTTATAGATTAACAGACTGAATTGAGTATTTTGCTGAAAAGTATTAGCATGATATTGCAATCAAATAAGAACCAATACTAGTTTATTTGCTGTTTATCCGTCTTGCCGCTTTCCGATTGTTACCGTCAAACAAGAAAGTAAGTTTCTTATGGCCGTGGTTCCGCTCTCTTCTCTCAGCAAAGGCACATATGCCCATATTGATTCTATCCGGCCGCAAGCCATTTTCGGCGGGTTAGATGATTTGGTCGGCCGCCGTTTGGCCGATTTGGGTTTTTCCAACGGTATGCCGCTGATGGTGGTTGCCGTGGGCGCATTCGGCAAGGGGCCGTTTGCCGTGCGTTTGGGCAATCAGTCGCAATTTGCCCTGCGTGCGCCCGAGGCAGCCAAAATCATGTGCCGCGTGGTAACCGAACATTTCTAAACTGCTTTCAGACGGCCTTTGTTCCGCTCAATCTGTGTGGCCGTCTGAAAAATTAAAAAATCATTCCCATCATCTGCAAGGATACGATATGCAGGCCGATGCCGTTTCTTTAAGCTATTTTGCGCTGCTTGGCGCGCCCAATTGCGGCAAAACCGTTTTGTTCAACGGGTTAACCGGCTCCAACGCCAAAGTGGCCAATTATCCGGGGGTAACGGTCGATAAACGCGAGGGGGTATTTATCGATGATGCCTCCATCCACATCATCGACCTTCCCGGCACCTACAGCCTGCGCACCACCAGCCCCGATGAGGCGGTGGCGCGCGATATGGTGCTGGGCAAACTCGGCCGGCAGCCCGATGCAATCATTGCCGTAGCCGATGCCACCAATCTGCGCATGACCCTGCGCATGATGCTGGAGCTGAAAATACTGGGGCTGCCGATGGCGGTGTCGCTTAATTTAAGCGATGTCGCCCGCTCGAGAGGCCTGCAAATCGATGCGGTCAAACTCAGCAAACTGCTGGGGGTGCCGGTGTTGGAAACAGTGGCGGTGAGCAAAGACGGCATCAGCGGCGTGCGCGAGGCGGTTGCAAAACTGCCGCGCCGCGCGGGCAAGCCCGTGGATATGGAGGCGGTCGAACACCTGCTCAACAATCTCGACAGTAACGCGCTGTATGAGCAGGTGGAAGACATTCTGCGCCAAGTAGTGCGCACCGAAATGAAGCTGCCCGAATGGCACCGCCGCTTAGATGCACTGGTGCTGCACCCGGTTTGGGGCTTCGTTATCTTGACGGCGGTTTTGTTATTGGTGTTCCAAGCCGTTTATTCGTGGTCGGAACCATTAATGGAGGCCATCGAAGGCGGCTTCGGCGCATTGGGCGAATGGGTGGCCGCCGTGATGCCCGCCGGCATATTGCAGGATTTGATGGTGAACGGCGTGATTGCCGGCATGGGCAGCGTGCTGGTGTTTCTGCCGCAGATTACCATTCTGTTTGCATTTATCCTTCTGCTCGAAGATTCAGGCTATCTGCCGCGCGCCGCTTTTCTGCTCGACAACCTGCTCTCGAAAAGCGGGCTTTCCGGCCGCTCGTTTATTCCGCTGCTCTCCAGCTTTGCCTGCGCCGTGCCCGCCGTGATGTCGGCGCGCACCATTCAAGACCCGCGCGAACGCCTGGCAACGATTATGATTGCCCCCATGCTCACCTGCTCGGCGCGGCTGCCCGTTTACGCGCTGATTATCGCTGCAGTGATTCCGCAGCAAACCGTATGGGGCGTGTTTAATCTGCAAGGCCTGACCCTGTTTGCCCTGTATGTGGCGGGCATCGCTTCGGCGGCATTAACAGCTTTCGTGCTGAAACGTTTTGCCCGCAGGCAAAACGGCATCCGCCAGTTTCCGCTGCTGATGGAGCTGCCCACATTCCGCATGCCCAATTTCAAACACATCGCCACCAGCCTGTGGGATCGCGTGAAAGCATTTTTAAAACGCGCCGGCACCGTGATTTTCGCCTTAAGCGTGGTGTTGTGGGCTTTGGTGAGCTTTCCTGCGCCGTCTGAAGGAGCAACCGGCGCGGCCATCGATTACAGCTTCGCCGGCACCATCGGCCACTTTATCGAGCCGCTGTTTGCGCCGCTGGGCTTCACCTGGCAGATGTGCATTGCCATGATTCCCGGCATCGCCGCCCGCGAAGTGGTGGTGGCCGCGCTGGGCACAGTATATGCCGTGGGCGCAGGCTCGGAAGACGCGGTGCAAAACGCGCTGGTTCCGATTGTGGGCAGCAACTGGGGGCTGCCGACTGCGTTTGCTTTCTTGGCCTGGTATATCTACGCCCCGATGTGCATGGCCACGTTGGCGGTGATTAAGCGCGAAACCAAATCCGCCCGCAAAACCCTGATGATTACCGGCTATCTCTTTGCACTGGCCTATTTGTTTGCCTTTATCGTTTATCAGCTAAGCTCGAGGATTCTCTGATGGAACAATATATTATCGTTGGCATTATCGTAGCGGCGTGCGTGCTGTATATACTGCGCAAATTTGTGTTCAAGCCCAAAAACAGCAATTCTGCCTGCGGCGGCTGCGACCGCTGCGGCGGCGGTAAAGGCTGCGGCTAGCCTTGCTGCAAACCGGAACCTTTAAAAACCGACACAGGCCGTCTGAAAAGTTTCAGACGGCCTGTCCGCACAAAAACAGCGGCAAAGCCGGTACAGACGCGGCTACTTTCAAAATATCTGTTCCCGCTGCAGCCGCTTAACCGGAAAACCATGCAGATATTCAATACTCTGCTGTGCAAAAAACTTGAGGCCGTCTGAAAAGTTTCAGACGGCCTGTCAAAGCAAATTGAGTGCCAAACCCGCTCTCCCGGCAAACCGGACACTAAGGCACGGCTTTCGCCCCGTATTCACACAAATCGTTGATAATGCAGCGCGCGCACAATGGCTTTTGCGCCTTGCAGGTGTAACGGCCGTGCAGAATCAGCCAATGGTGGGCATCGAGCAGAAATTCTTTCGGCACACACTTCATCAGTTTGTCTTCCACTTCGCGCACGTTTTTGCCGGGCGCAATTTTGGTGCGGTTGGACACTCGGAAAATATGCGTGTCCACCGCCATCGCCATTTGGCCGAAAGCCGTATTCAGCACCACATTGGCAGTTTTTCGCCCCACGCCTGGCAGGGCTTCCAGCGCTTCGCGGGTTTGCGGCACTTCGCCGTTGTGTTTGTCCAACAGGATACGGCAGGTTTCGATAATGTGTTTCGATTTGGTTTTATAAAGGCCGATGGTTTTGGTGTATTCCATCACGCCTTCCAAGCCCAGATCCAGCATGGCTTGAGGAGTGGCGGCAACGGGAAACAGTTTCGCCGTGGCCTTGTTCACACCCACATCGGTAGCCTGCGCCGAAAGCAGCACGGCAATCAGCAGCTCAAACGGGCTGTTGAAGTTTAATTCGGTGGTCGGATGCGGATTGGCGGCGCGGAAACGCTCGAAAATTTCTTGGCGGATCAGTTTGTTCATTTTGGGGTTGGGTTGCAGTTTGTGCGGTTGGGGCAGGCATTATATAACACCGCGCCGTGCGTGGATTCAGAAGAGGAACATTCTTTGCCCACTCGAAAAATGATGGCGGCACCGGCCTGCCCCGCCATACTGCCGGCACTCTTGCGAGCCGCCGCCCTGCCTTAACGGCGCGGGTTGCTGCAAAAGTTCAGGCCGTCTGAAAGCATCTGCCTGCCGTTCCGCCTGTAAGCGGGCTTGCGCGGCATACAACGGCAGCTTTTTTCAGACGGCCTCTATAATAAATCGCCAATGCAGGCGGAAAGCGGCGCGGGTTGCCGCTGCGGCTTGCAAAACCGATGTGTTCGGGCGAAAGCGCGGCAACCGGGTCATTGGCTTCGCTCTATCGGCTTAACGCAAACCTTGCGGCACTTCGGGTGCAACCAAACGTTTCAGCCCGGTGCCGCCCAAATCTATTTCTGTGCCGAAACGGCTGCTGCCGCTGTTCCAGTCGGCCACGGCCTGTTGCAGGGCTTCGCGGCTGTCGGCAACGAAATTCCACCACACCACGGTGGGATGCGGCAGCGGTTCGCCGCCGAGCAGCATGATGTGGCTGCCGGCTTCTCCTTCGAGTTCAAACGATCGGGCATCGGCGGTTTCGATAAAGGCCAGCTCATCGGCAGTGAAAGTCTGCCCGCCCGCCTTGATGCTGCCCGCTATCACCAATACGCCGTATTCCCAGCCCGCTTGTGCGGGAATGCTGATGCGCGCGGCCCGGTCAAACTGTATATCCAAACCGATCAGCGGGCTGTGTTGCGCAGTGGGGGCAGTATGGCTGCCGAAGCGGCCGGTGGTCAAGATATAACGCACGCCGTTTTCCTGCCATTCGGGCAGCTCGGGATAGTGTTGGAAATCGGGATCGATTTCCTTGTGCATCGGCAAGGCTATCCACAATTGCACGGCGTGAAGCTGTTTGATGCCCTCGGGCGTTTGCTCGGTGTGTGCGATACCGCGCGCGCCGCCTGTGCCGGCCGTCATCAGATTGACCTGTTTGGGGCGGATAAGCTGGCGGAAGCCTAAACTGTCTTGGTGCCACACCTCGCCCGAGAGCATCCAGGTAAAGGTTTGCAGATTGGTGTGCGGGTGTGAGCCGACTTGCAGGCCGTCTGAATTTTCTGCAAATTCGGCGGGGCCGACGTGATCGAGAAAGCACCATGCGCCGATGGTGCGGCGGCTGCCCTGCGGCAGCAGGCGGGCAACGGGAATGCCGCCGACGTCTTTGGTTTTGGCGGTGAGTTTTTCGGTGTTCATCAATATGCCTTTAATTGGGTTGGCTGTCGGACAGCCGGTTAAAACAAACCGGGGTTTCTTGGTGCGGCTCACTTGGGCCGTCTGAAATATCGGGCTTCCGTTTCTTTCTGTGCAAGCTGAAACCTGATTCGTTTTTTAACGCTAGAAATAAAACTTGTGGTTTTGAGCCGGATTCCCGCCGTTGCGCAAACAACGGGAAACGGATATTTCATACGGCCTCAGTAGGTTTTGCAAAGGCATCAAACCGCTGTTATTTCAATAAAGCGGCTTTTTCGCCTTCTGTGTTTTCAGACGGCCAAGCCGTCTCGTCTGCATCGGGCCACTCCACCGCTTCGCCGCGCATCAGCGCCTGTATCATGGCTGCGGTTTCGGTGTCTTCCTGCTTGGCCGCGTTGAGCATTTCCTCGTTTTGGAAGATTGCGTCTTCGGGGTTGTAGAGCGGCACCATTCTGGCTACGCGGGCACGGTCGCGGTGGAAATAGAAGCGGCTGATTTCATCGGCCCTGCCTTTTTCCATGCCCAATACTTCCAGCGCGGTGCGGCCGGTGCGCACGGCAGAATCAAAGGTTTCGCGTATGGCAAACTCCACACCGGCACGGTGGAGCTTGAAGGTTTGGATGCGGTCGTAGGCACGGGCGATGATTTTAATGCCCGGGTTGGTTTTGCGGGCAAATTCGATGATGTGCAGCGCCTGTTCTTTATCGTCTATCGCCACCACCAGCAGTTGCGCTTTTTCGATGCCGGCGGTAAGCAGCAGTTCGGGGCGGGAGGCATCGCCGAAATAGGTTTTAATGCCGTATTTGTTCATGCCGTCCACCATCACCGGGTCTTTGTCGATAATGGTCAGCGGGTAGCCGCACATGCGCAGAATATCGGTGGTAATCTGCCCGAAACGCCCCATACCGACCACAATCACCGCTTTTTGTTCGTGAATTTCATCGTCTGCCCGCCCGGCGCCGCCCTGTTTCAGGCGCGGGGCGAGATATTTGCCGTGCAGAATCAGAAACAGCGGCGTCAGCGCCATCGAGAGCACCACAACCGCCGTCATATTGGCATTAACGGTAGCATCAATCACTTTTTGTGAAAACGCAGTGGTAAACAACACAAAGGCAAATTCGCCGCCCTGAGCCATCATCACCGCACGCTCTGCCGCTTCGGCACGGCTGCTTTTTGCCGCCCGCGCCACCAGATAAATCACTGCTGCTTTGGCCGCCATCAGCGCCACCACGCCCGACACGATAATCTGCCAGTTTTCCGCCACCACGGTCAGATCCAATGCCATACCCACCCCGAGGAAAAACAGGCCGAGCAGCAGGCCGCGGAAGGGTTCGATATCGGCCTCAAGCTGGTGGCGGAAACTGGATTCCGACAGCAATACGCCGGCCACAAACGCCCCCATCGCCATAGACAGCCCGCCTTCTTCCATCAGCAAAGCCGCGCCCAACACCACCAACAGCGCCGCCGTCATCACTTCGCGCGCTTTCGATTTGGCCAGCACGCGGAACAACGGGTTCAGCAGCCACAAACCCGCCGCCACCAGCACCGCCACCGACAATGCCGCCGCCCCCAGTTTCATCCACACGGAACCCGCTTCGGCGGCATTTACCGGATCATGCGGAGCAAGAAACGACACAACAGCCAGCAGCGGTACAATCAGCAAATCTTCAAACAGCAAAATCGACACCATGCGTTGCCCGCTGCGGCCGGCAAGCTCGTTGCGCTCGCCCAATACCTGCATCACAATCGCCGTGGAGGTCAGCACAAACCCCGAAGCGCACACAAACGCCACCTGCCAGGACGCATCGAAACCGAAAATGCCCACCAGCGTGAGTATAAAGGCCGCCAGCACCACTTGCAGGCTGCCCAGGCCGAAAATCTGCCGGCGCAGTGCCCACAAATGCGAGGGTTTCATTTCCAGGCCGATGATAAACAAAAACATCACCACGCCCAATTCTGCAATATGGATCACTGCCTGCGGGTCGTCAAACAGTTTCAAACCAAACGGCCCGATTACCAAGCCTGCCGCCAGATAACCGAGCACCGAGCCCAGCCCCAACCGTTTGAACAAAGGCACGGCAACCACTGCCGAGCCGAGCAGGGAAACCACTTTAATCAGTTCGCCCGCGCCTTCTGCTGCCATAAATCTCCGGAAAATAAAATAAGGGGCTGAAGTAGATTAGCCCTAAACACCACACCAAAGCCGCAAAGTTTTTAACTGCTGCTTTGGTGTCCCGAAGTTAAAACGAAACTCACATTCTTTCAAGAACAGAGGAAAAGATTTTCGGTCGATTCCGTTGTATTTGCGCAAGACACGTTTCGCCTGATTCCAAAAATTCTCAATGCCGTTGATATGGTTGTGTCGGTCGGCAAAC
>NZ_JADGLG010000149.1:0-546 GCF_015235335.1 Neisseria sp. 19428wB4_WF04 | reverse complement strand
GCGCATCGGTTTTGCCGCTGATGGTCGGGGTGTTGTCGCTGCTGTTGTCCGGCGCGTCTACGCTGATCATCGGGGCGGTGGTGTCGACCGAGCCGTTGTCTTTGGCTCTGCCTTCGTTGCCGGCGGGGTCTTTCACCGAGGCTTCGGCGGTGTAGCCGCCGTCGGGCAGGGCTTTGGGCACGTCTACGCTGTAGCTGCCGTCTGCCTTGACGGTGGTGGTAACGGTTTGGCTTTGGCCGTCTGAACCGGTTACCACTACGGTTACCACCGAACCGGCGGGCGCATCGGTTTTGCCGCTGATGGTCGGGGTGTTGTCGCTGCTGTTGTCCGGCGCGTCTACGCTGATCATCGGGGCGGTGGTGTCGACCGAGCCGTTGTCTTTGGCTCTGCCTTCGTTGCCGGCGGGGTCTTTCACCGAAGCTTCGGCGGTGTAGCCGCCGTCGGGCAGGGCTTTGGGCACGTCTACGCTGTAGCTGCCGTCTGCCTTGACGGTGGTGGTAACGGTTTGGCTTTGGCCGTCCGAACCGGTTACCACTACGGTTACCA
>NZ_JADGLG010000148.1:0-582 GCF_015235335.1 Neisseria sp. 19428wB4_WF04 | reverse complement strand
TCCATAACAAAGCTCCAAAGGCCGTCTGAACGTTTTTCAGACGGCCTGTTTGATTAATCAAATGATGGGATTTTCTTGAATTGGGGTTTGGATTTCAGGCTGAAGAATATCCGGGTATGCCGGGTTTTCGGGCAAAACCGGCTCTTCCGATAAGCTCAAACCGGGCTGCCCGGTTGGGGGCTGATAATGGCTGCCAAGAGCGGCCTGCCCTTGCGGCCCGGTTTCTGCATCATCCCAATCGAAACCGGCCTCTTCCAACAAACCGGGTATTTGGAGGGCGGCGGCTTCGGCAGCGGGTGTTTCGGCGGGGATTTCAACAGGGGTTTCAACGGGTGTTTCTGCCGCTGCTTCTGCCCCGGGTTTTGCTTCCGCCCCGTTTTCACCTGCCGGGTGTTCAGATGCCTGCTGCGGAAAATCGGCGGCAATTTCCCTGCCGTTTGAAATATGGGTGTTTTCGGCATTAAGGATAAGTTTGCCGTTTGAATCGATATCGCCGATCACCGCCAAATCTTCACTGTCGATTTCGAGATTTTCAAAACGGTGGCTGCCGATCAGGGTTACGCTTTTGGCGGCAAGTTTGGT
>NZ_JADGLG010000147.1:0-590 GCF_015235335.1 Neisseria sp. 19428wB4_WF04 | reverse complement strand
CGGTACGGGAACTGTATCGTCTTGTTGGATCAGCAAGTGGTTTTGCTGTAACGACAGGCGGGCAGGTTTGCTAATAAGGATACTGCGCCAGCTCATAAAATTCCCTTTATAAAAAGGCCGTCTGAAATGAACTGCCCCCAAAAACCAGACACCATCCCCCGCTATCTGAGGTGCAGTTTTTTACGGCAAAGTATTCAAACGGATTCAAATTAAAAGCCGTGAAATACCCTGCAGGCATGGTAAAAACACACCGCCAACGTTTTTTCTCTAAACCGCACTGCCATTCGCAAACAGGCATCGCGTTATATTCTTCACGGGGAGGGCAGCATCAACCCGCAACAGGCCATCTCCGACTGCCCTTTGGATTGCAACCCTTTGAATCTCAAGCTGAACACCATGTCATGGTCAGAAATGAAGGGGTATCCCCAAAGGGACGCGCCCCGGCCGGCGGATTCCATACCGGCCTGTCAATTCCATTCCAAAACTGAGCCACAGTTGTGGTCTAAAATTGAGCCACCCTATGAGCGGTGTTTCATCCGGTAAGAATCATTGCCCGTCTCAAAAATATCGCAGCAATAAGTCAGGCGGTC
>NZ_JADGLG010000146.1:0-601 GCF_015235335.1 Neisseria sp. 19428wB4_WF04 | reverse complement strand
AAGATGATGAGCAGCACCAGCATCACGTCGATGAACGAGATCAACATGGTCCCGTTCATCGACGTGATGCTGGTGCTGCTCATCATCTTCATGGTGACCGCGCCCATGCTCACCCCCAGCCGCATCGACGTGCCCTCCGTCGGCAAGGGCGCCAAGCCGCCCAAGTCCTTCGGGCAGGTGATCGTGCAGAAGGACGGCAGCCTGCAGCTCAAGACGGGCGACCTCGAACGCCCGGTGACGCTCAAGGAACTCGGCGCCGCCGCCAAGACCTGGCAGGCCACGCAGGAAGAAGGCACGCCGGTGCTGATCACCGCCGACAAGGGCGTGACCTACGAATCCGTGGTCAAGGCCATGGATGCGCTGCAGCGCGCGGGCGTGCAGCGCGTGGGCCTCACCGTCAAGTCGGGCGGCTAGGCGCACCCGCGTCTCCACCGCTCAGCCCGTTTCCCCTTTTTTCGCCGCGCCCCTTCCGGAGCCGTTTCCGAACGCGATGCACGCCCACAACGACCGAGACCAGTTCGCCCCCACGCGTCCGCCGGGACGCCTGCGCGCCGTCGCGCTGGCGGTTCTGGTCCACGCCGCGCTCATCGGCGCCCTGACC
>NZ_JADGLG010000145.1:0-602 GCF_015235335.1 Neisseria sp. 19428wB4_WF04 | reverse complement strand
TTCCATCGCCATCCGCATTCCTTCAGGTGCAAATCAAAGTTTTTGGTTACGCCGTTGAATTTGGCGGGCCTTCGTTTGGTAAAACTCCGGAAGCTTTCAATACCATTGATGTGCCCGGTACCATCCGCAAACTTATTTTGTCCGTGATTAACGCGCAAATGTTTAGAGTAGCCGGCATCGACCAGGCCGCTGTAACCGCGCCGGCTATCAGAATAAACAACACTCCCCAGAGAGACCTTTCCCAATATAACAGCTTGAAGTGTTTGCTTTTTACAATCAGGAACGATTTCGGTATAAACCCTGCCGTCTCTTTCGAAAATACCAAAGACGGTTGTTTAAGCGTTCCTCTGCCACGCTTTGACTTGCCATGGAAACCGCGCTACAAATAGCTTTCATCAACCTCTATGCTGCTGTATAACAGGTCTTTTTGCCCGCTTTGGCAGCGGTATGTTTCGTGCCTGAAAATGCGATACCGGTGGTTGATGGTATTGCGGTTGAAGCCTGTCGGCAAAGCGGTTTTTGAGGCTTCTATACCGACACAAAAATGCTTGATAATTTTTTTGAGCTGTAGTCACTTAACTTGGTGTTATATTTCATTTTTC
>NZ_JADGLG010000144.1:0-619 GCF_015235335.1 Neisseria sp. 19428wB4_WF04 | reverse complement strand
CCGGAGTTTTACCAAACAAAGGCCCGCCAAATTCAATGGCGTAACCAAAAACTTTGATTTGCACCTGAAGGAATGCGGATGGCGATGGAATCGAAACTCTGATGAACTGAGTCACCAACTTTGGGGGGCTTTTAAAGTAAATTTATATAAAGCTGCCAGTCTAGAGCCTTTGTAAATAAGCGTGTAAATCCTATTATTGGTATAAATAGTAGGTATTGGAAGAAAAGTCTTGAGCTGGCCAACATAACAGCTTTCACATGGCACGATTTGAGACACATCTGGGCAAGCTGGCTGATTCAACGAAAAGTACCATTGAGGGTGTTACAAGAGATGGGGGAATTCAACGCTATGCTTACCTGTCGTTTAAGCATTTGCAGTCACATACTCAGATATTGTCTGATTTGGTGCGGCATTCGCGAAATGATGACACAAATTTGTTGCAGTAACTTTAGCCGGAGTGTTTTTCTCTCTAGAATTAATTTTTTGATAAAAAAAGGGGCTGTCCTAGATAACTAGAACAAATCCTGCTTTACTAATTGTTTTAAAATAGAAATTTGAAATTTTATCTCACTGTTGTTAAAACGCCATTCACACTCTTTCAAATACAGTTCAAAATGCT
>NZ_JADGLG010000143.1:0-637 GCF_015235335.1 Neisseria sp. 19428wB4_WF04 | reverse complement strand
ACGGCTGATTGTCTTGTGGTTGGCCAACATCCCTGCATAGCGGATTGCCGCCGTTATCCTGCGGCAGCCGCAGCGTCCTTTGTGTTGCCGGCAAGCCGCACGGATATGCCGTTTCAAACCGGCATATTGGTCTTCCGCCGAATGCGCTGCCGGTTGGCAGCAGAAGGCAGTAGCATGTACCGCGCCCCGAATCTTCCCCGGCGCCGTCTGAGCAGCCGTGGCTGCGGAAGATACTACGCGGCTGCCCCGTCATCTCCAAAGCCGTTTCAAAGGATAGTCCTGCCTTAATCCTGAGACGACTCGGCATCTTTCTGCCGCGCTTCGTTCTTCCCGGATTCAGACATCGGGCTGTTTTCAGACGGCCTTTGCCCGCGGTATCGGGCGGTTGTCGGGCCGGTATGGAATCCGCCGGCCGGGGCGCGTCCCTTTGGGGATACCCCTTCATTTCTGACCATGACATGGCGTTCAGCTTGAGATTCAAAGGGTTGCAATCCAAAGGGCAGTCGGAGATGCCTGGCTTTTTTAACGGTTTCAGGTTGTTTGAGCTTTTTTACAGATTTTCCGTCCTGCACATCTTGGCCAGTTTGGTTTCTCCACAGGCTGCCCGCCTTTCGGGCTGGGATTCAAACCGTCAAGG
>NZ_JADGLG010000142.1:0-646 GCF_015235335.1 Neisseria sp. 19428wB4_WF04 | reverse complement strand
GTGGTTGATGGTATTGCGGTTGAAGCCTGTCGGCAAAGCGGTTTTTGAGGCTTCTATACCGACACAAAAATGCTTGATAATTTTTTTGAGCTGTAGTCACTTAACTTGGTGTTATATTTCATTTTTCCAGGCTAACAGAGCTATTTTGCTAGTCTAGAGCCTAAAAAATATTTTCGGTCACCTCCATTGTATTTTATGTAAGACACGTTTTTTCTGATTCCCCCCCCCAATGCTGTTGATGTAGTTTTGTCTATTTACAAATTACAAACTTTTTGCCATGAGTAATCCTGTAATATAATAGCGAAAACCAATGGTATCTCATTCAAATACATCGTCAATACTCAAACTATCCGCACAAACTCGACTATCAGACATGACTTTCCTTGTAATAGCTTCCCTTTTCTTTCTCGCCAACTACAAGCATGTCCACGGCCGTCAAAAACTGACCACTTTAAAGCCGGAACCGGCAGTTTGATTGTAACCATCCCACGGGGGGGGTAAATCTCCTTTATCACAGGCGCAATGCCTATCTTCTTTTTGTCCTTCAAACGGTAACTCTCTCCACTTATCCGAACAACATGACAATGGCGGAGTAATCTGTCCGACATGGCGGCAGTCAAAGCCGTATCGTTGGCAAAAGCCCCGG
>NZ_JADGLG010000141.1:0-652 GCF_015235335.1 Neisseria sp. 19428wB4_WF04 | reverse complement strand
CAACAATGCTTCCAAACGCGATAAAACGCTTCAGACATGGAAGATGGTTCAAAAAGTCTTTCAGTGAATAACAAGATGTGAAAATGTGGATGGAAACCGTTTTCGCCGTAGGTTACTTCAAACGCCCGAATTCTCCCTACGATGCCATAGGTTTCTATTAGTCTCTTGCCTGCTTTATCTTTCCATAACTTCGTCTGAGCTGAAGTCATTTTATTAAGCAAGCCAGCTAAATCATCTCCTTTATAATGTGGGGCAGTTAAAGTCAGCATTGAAACATGAAGCCCTTGTCTTTTAGCTTCTTCAATAGCTCTTTTAAGCTCTTCTCTTCTTCTCTCTGATATCTTAGCCGCACAAACAGGGCAAGCCCAAACATTTGCACACACTTCTAGACCACCATAAAACGCCCTAGGCTTTTCTGCGTCATGTTTTCTATAAACAGTAGGTTTTTGCGTAGGTATTCGCCAACGATGGCATTTAGATGTTCGAGATTTCGGCATTAATTTGTTGACCACTGATTTCAAAGCCCAACGTTCCGCCCTCGGATTTGGAGTTTTTTCCGTGAGAACTTCGCCAGTATCTTTGTCGATGATGGTTAACTTGCCGTCTTCGATATAGACATTATCGGGTACGCTGAAAAGCCCGTCAGATAAGG
>NZ_JADGLG010000140.1:0-658 GCF_015235335.1 Neisseria sp. 19428wB4_WF04 | reverse complement strand
CAGTTCATCAGAGTTTCGGTTCCATCGCCATCCGCATTCCCTCAGGTGCAAATCAAAGTTTTTGGTTACGCCATTGAATTTGGCGGGCCTTCGTTTGGTAAAACTCCGGAAGCTTTCAATACCATTGATGTGCCCGGTACCATCTGCAAACTCATTTTGTCCGTGATTAACGCGCAAATGTTTAGAGTAGCCGGCATCGACCAGGCCGCTGTAACCGCGCCGGCTATCAGAATAAAAACACTCTCCAGAGAGACCTTTCCCAATATAACAGCTTGAAGTGTTTGCTTTTTACAATCAGGAACGATTTCGGTATAAACCCTGCCGTCTCTTTCGAAAATACCAAAGACGGGTTGTTTAAGCGTTCCTCTGCCATGCTTTGACTCGCCATGGAAACCGCGCTGCCGTTTGGCACCAAAATAGCTTTCATCAACCTCCATGCTGCCGTATAACAGGTCTTTTTGCCCGCTTTGGCAGCGGTATATTTCGTGTCTGAACATGCGATACCGGTGGTTGATGGTATTGCGGTTGAAGCCTGTCGGCAAAGTGGTTTTGAGGCTTCTATACCGACACAAAAATGCTTGATAATTTTTTGAGCTGATGGTCACTTAACTTGGTGTTATATTTCATTTTTCCAGGCTGACAGAGCTATTCTGCCAGT
>NZ_JADGLG010000013.1:0-50047 GCF_015235335.1 Neisseria sp. 19428wB4_WF04 | reverse complement strand
GTATTGGGCTGAATACCTAAGATATCGGCAGCAGAACGTGCGGTTACTTCCAATACAAAATATTCAAGCAGTTTTCTTTGCAGACTCTTCTTTAACTTACAGTGGGTTATCTTCATTTTGGCAGCCTATCATGACTGCTAATCTACGTCAGCCCCTTTTCTTTTTTCAGACGGCCGGAAATTGGGCTACAATCGCGCTTTATCCAACACACCTCAAACCCTATCATGCTGAAAATTATTTCTGCCAATGTAAACGGCATCCGCTCTGCCTATAAAAAAGGTTTTCTCGAATATATCGCCGCCTCGGGCGCGGATATGGTGTGCGTGCAGGAGCTCAAAGCCCAAGAGCCTGATTTGTCGGAAGATATGAAAAACCCGCACGGTATGTACGGCGTGTGGCATTGCGCCGAAAAGCGCGGCTACAGCGGCGTGGCAATATACAGCAAACAGAAGCCCGACAGCGTGCAATACGGCATGGGCATCGAAGAATTCGACCGCGAAGGCCGTTTCGTGCGCGCCGATTTCGGCAATCTGAGCGTGATTTCACTCTACCTGCCTTCAGGCACCAGCGCGCCGGAGCGGCAGGCACTCAAATACCGCTTTCTCGATGCTTTCTACCCCATGCTGGCCGAGATGAAAGCGGTCGGGCGCAGCATTGTGGTGTGCGGCGACTGGAACATCGCCCACCAAAACATCGACCTGAAAAACTGGAAAGGCAACCAGAAAAACTCGGGCTTCCTGCCCGAAGAGCGCGCTTGGATCGGCAAAGTTATCAACGATTTAGGCTGGGTAGATATGTGGCGCACACTCTACCCCGAAGAGCCGGGCTACACCTGGTGGAGCAACCGCGGGCAGGCCTATGCCAACAATGTGGGGTGGCGCATCGATTATCATATGGTAACGCCAGATCTGGCGGCCAAAGCCGTTTGCGCCCATGTTTATAAAGACGAGAAATTTTCCGACCACGCGCCGCTGGTGGTGGAATATGACTACACGCCCTAATATGAAAACAATGCTGTTGGCGCGGGTTTGGCTTGAAGCCCGAACCCGCCCGATTGGCAAGATTAAGAGGCCGTCTGAAAGCCCTTTTAAACCCATGAGCCAGCCATGAACACTTTTTTTGCCGCCCTGCCCGTTGCCGCCGCTCCGCCCGTTTGCGCACAAACCTGCCGCAGCCAAAACCCCTACACTTCAGACGGCCACCCCAACCGCAGCCGCTTTGAAGCCGCCGCCCAAACCGGGCGCTGCTTTCAGACGGCCTGCCGCAGCCGGCATTACTCCGGTGCCGCCAAAATCAAACAGCCATATCCAAACCACTGCGGCAGCTTCCTGCGCATCACCGGGCAGATGCACACACGCAGCGGTTTGGCCGCGAGCCGCAACAACGCCGGCAGCCCGGCAGCCTGCCGCCGCCCGCGGCAATCTTTGGCCGGGCATATGGCCGATGCCGGCGGCTTTGCCGCGCCGTATGTCTATCGCGAAAGCTACAAACGCAGGCGGCAACACGCCCGCTCCAACCTGAAAGCCTGCGGCGGGTAAACCATGCAAAGCCACGAGCTCGAAGACTTAACCCTGTTGCTGGTACGCGATGCCGATGAAGCCGAAATGTGGATAGACCGCTGGGCGCTGAGCTACCCCACCGTGCGCACGGCAGCGGTTTCGCGCAGCCGGCCTATCGCCGAATGGCAGCAGGCCGTGGGCGCGGCAGTGGGCAGCATCCACAGCCGCAATATTGCCGCCGTTGCCCACGGAGCGGGCATTTCGGGCTGGCTGTCATGGCTTTATCTGGCCGATGTGAATATGCAGAAGCGGATAAAAAACATGATATTGGTGTCGCCCCGCCAAGATGCGTTTCCCGATGATGCCGACCACACCCTGCAACGGGTGCGCTGCCACTGCCCCAGCGCGCTGGTTATCGGCAGAAACGACCGTGAATGCCCTCAGCAATGGGCGCAGCAGCAGGCGCAGCTTTGGGGCGCGCGCCTGCTGGCCGCTCCGCAACCCGGCCGTCTGAACGGGCATCTGAACGGCTGGCAGTGGGGAATGAAATTGTTGCAGGAAATGTTGCTGAAATAAACGGATATTTTGTACAAACAACAGGCAGAGGCTTTTCAAAGCTTATTTAGGCCCTCTGAAATAACCAATTGTCGTCATACTAATCTCCAACTTCCCTTATACCCATACCCAACTGCCCTCATACCCAACTGCCGTTATACTCGGGCTTGACCCGAGTATCTGTTATTTCTCTCACAACAAAAAGATACTCGGGTCAAGCCCGAGTATGACGCAGATGCTTTAATTTGAAAGAATCAGGCCGTCTGAACAATATTTTTCAGACGGCCTTTCGCCACCATTATGTTGTTATTTTCAAATAAAGTGAGTTTCCCTATGAAATCAAATAATAAGGTGGGGGGTTGGAACGGCAGCGGGACGTGGTTTGCTGCATCTGCTCTACGCTATTGTAATGGTTGAGGCACACGCTGCCCGTTTTGTTTGTCCTGCCGAATGCCGTTGGCGGATGCTGCCACGCCGCCAAAACCATTGAGCCGGCAAAGAATCAGGCCGTCTGAAAAATATTGTTCAGACGGCCTGATTCTTTGCCGTTGCTATTTAGGCGGCAAGCGTGGTTATCAGCGCAATTCGGTGTGCAGACGGCCCAACCATGCAGAAGCATCGCTGCCCCGGTAGGCGCTGCCGTCGCGGTTGAGCAGGCGGATGCGGGTGCCGTTGTTTAACGGCTCTGCATACACAATCAGCTCGGGGCGGGCGGCCGCAGCCGAGGCAGCTTGGGTTTCGCCTTTACCGAACAGGCGTTTGAAAAAACCGGTTTTTTTGGCAGAAACTGCCGTGCCTTCCTGCGGCGCGGGCTGCACCAAAAATGCGTGGCGTTCGGCATTTTGACCGAGCACGGTCAGGCCGATGCGGTCGAGCGCCAGCGCGATGCGGCGCCAGTTGCGGTTGTGGTCGCCGCTTACCAAAACGGTATCACCGCTGACGGAAGCCAAATCGCCGCCGCTGCGTGCTGCGGGGGCAACGCTGTTGCCCAAGGCGTTTTCGGCCTGCCGGGCATCTATGCCCAAATACTGCATAAAGCGGGCGAGAAAGGCCGCTTCAAGGTTGGGATCGTTGGGACGCGGCTGCCACATGGTGGTGTCTTTGTTTTTGTCGCCATACACCTCCTGCATACCTTTATGGGCGAAGAAGATGTCGGTGGTGCCGTTGCGGCCGTGTTCTACACGGATAATGAATTTGTCGCGCTCGCTGGTGGAATAAATGCCGCCCAAGCCCACTTTTTCAAACAGGCGGCGCAGGCCGTCGCCGGCGATTTTGGCGCGGTTTTCCGCCCATTCGGTTTCCATTTGACCGATGGCGGGCTCTTCCAATTTGATTTCAAAGCCGTTTTCCTGCCAAAACACTTTCAGCAGCGGCCAGATTTCGGCAGGCTGCTTACCTTCCACTACCAGCCAGCGCTGGCTGCCGTCGCGCTCGAGGCGCACGCCTTTCACACCCTGCAGCACGGCTTGGCCGGCAGGCTGCTGTGCGCCGCTGCGGCGCGCTATATCGCTGGCGCGCACGGCACCCGAGCCGGCAGGAATCTGATACAGATTGCCTTGGTCGGGGTTGGTTAAATCGGGCGGAACTTCAAGGTTCACCACTTTGCGGTTTTGGGTTTGATAATCGAATTTGGGCTGCTCTCTGCTGCCCGAGCAGGCGGCCAGGCCGGCCAAAGCAATCAGGGATATTGCCGTTTTGATGCGGTTCATTCGCGGGATTCCTCCGGTTAAATCAGTTGGGCGCTTTTCAGCGCGCTGTGTACTTTGGCTTGGCCGTCTGAAGAAAGTTCAACAATCGGCAGGCGCACATGGGGTTGGCACAATCCCATTGCAGACAACGCCCATTTGGGGGCGGCGGGGCTGGGTTCGCAGAACATCACGTCATACACGGGAATGAGCTTTTTATTCAGCGCACGCGCGGCGGTGGTATTGCCGGCAATGGCTTCGCGGCACATATCGGCAAACAGTTTGGGGGCAACGTTGGCGGCCACCGAAATCACGCCGTCTCCGCCGCAAAGCATAAACGCCAAACCTGTGGGGTCGTCGCCCGAATATACTGCAAAGCCTTCCGGCACACGGTTGATCAAGTCGGTTTCGCGGGCGATGTCGCCGCTGGCTTCTTTCACGCCTACGATATTGGGAATTTCGGCCAGGCGCAGTATGGTTTCGTTGCCCATATCCACCACCGTGCGGCCGGGCACGTTGTAAACAATCATGGGAATGCTGCAGGCTTCGGCGATGGCTTTGAAATGGCGGTAAATGCCTTCCTGCGAGGGTTTGTTGTAATAGGGAACGACCGACAGGGTATAGTCGGCTCCCAAACGCTCGGCACCTCTGGAAAGCTCGATGGCTTCTTCGGTGTTGTTGGCACCGGCTCCGGCAATCACGGGCACGCGTTTGCCGGCATATTTGACGGCGGCTTCCACCACGGCCAAGTGTTCTGCAACCGGCAGGGTGGCGCTCTCGCCGGTGGTGCCTACGGCCACGATGCCGTCGGTTCCGTTTTCGATGTGCCAGTCGATTAAGGTGCGCAGCCCGCCGTAATTGATGCTGCCGTCTTCATTCATGGGGGTAACCAGGGCAACCAAACTGCCTTTTAACATGGTAAAACCTTATTTCTCGAACATTCGGTTAAAGTGTAACGGGTTCATTTTCAACACCGCGCAACAGGCCGAAAACAGCAGAAACAATATGCGGCCGCTTCAATCTGCCGCCTGCGCGGCCTGCAGAATCTTCTCTTTGCGCCGGGGTGCGGCAACGTTTCAGCGAAGCCCGTGAATCCGTTAACGGGCGATTGTAGCCTACTTTGAAATAGATGGGAAATGCTGATTATGCGTGCCCTGCAAAGGTTTGCAAAGGTTTTTCAGGCCGTCTGAAAACGTTTCGGCGGCTTTTCAGACGGCCCGGTTTTTATGCGGTTATGCTGGAGGGCATGTTTTTCCCAACGGGAGCCGCCGCTTTGAAATTGAAGTCGGCACTTGGATTGTTTACAATCTGCGCTTACAAATTTTATCGTTCGGTTACACAAGGAATATACGATGTCAGCCCCTCCCCGCAAAAGCGATGCCCCCGACTTGGTTTACCGCCTGGAAGACAAACCTCCCTTCGCCAACGCACTCTTAAGCGCAACCACCCACCTGTTGGCGATTTTCGTGCCGATGATTACGCCGGCGCTGATTGTGGGCGGTGCGCTGAAACTGCCGCCGGAAATGACGGCTTATTTGGTGTCGATGGCGATGGTGGCCTCGGGCATCGGCACTTATCTGCAGGTGAACCGCCTCGGGCCTGTCGGCTCGGGCATGTTGTCGATTCAGTCGGTCAATTTTTCGTTTGTGGGCGTGATGATTTCACTGGGCTTGGGCATGAAGGAGCAGGGCTTGGACGAACACGCCATGCTCTCCGCGCTGCTCGGCGTGGCGTTTGTGGGCGCGTTTTTGGTGGCCGGCTCGGCATGGCTGCTGCCCTACCTGAAAAAAGTCATCACCCCCACCGTGAGCGGTGTGGTGGTAATGATGATCGGCTTGAGCCTGATCAGCGTGGCCATCACCGAATTCGGCGGCGGCTATGCAGCCATGGGCAACGGCACCTTCGGCGCTTGGCAGAATATTGCGTTGGCAGCGTTTGTGTTGGCGGTGGTGCTGTTTTTCAACAGCCTGAAAAATCCGCTGCTGCGCATGAGCGGCATTGCCGTGGGCATGGTTTCGGGCTATGTGGTGGCGCTGTTTTTGGGCATGGTGGATTTTTCGGTGTTGGAAAACCTGCCGCTATTTACCGTGCCTGTGCCGTTCAAATACGGCTTTGATTTTCAATTTGTTCCGTTTCTGGTGGCCGGCCTGGTGTATCTGCTGAGCATCTTTGAAGCGGTAGGCGATTTAACCGCCACGGCGATGGTGTCCGGCGAAGACTATGAAGGCGGTGAATTTCAAAAACGCCTGCGCGGCGGTGTGTTTGCCGATGGTTTGGTGTCGGTGATTGCCACCGCGCTGGGGTCACTGCCGCTCACCACTTTCGCCCAAAACAACGGTGTGATTCAGATGACCGGCGTGGCTTCGCGCCATGTGGGCAAATATATTGCGGCCATTTTGGTGCTGCTGGGGCTGTTTCCCGTGGTGGGCCGCGCGTTTACCACCATTCCCAGCCCGGTTATCGGCGGCGCGATGGTGCTGATGTTCGGCCTGATTGCCATCGCCGGTGTGCGCATTATCATGACCAACGGCATCGACCGCCGTGAAGCCGTGATTGCCGCCACTTCCATCGGTTTGGGCCTGGGTGTGAGCTTCAAGCCCGAGGTGTTTGCCCTGCTGCCCGTGAAAGAGCTGTTTCAAAACCCCATCTGCATGGGCGGCACCGCCGCGCTGCTGATGAATCTGATGATGCCGCACGATAAAGGCGGTAAAGTTTATCTGAGCGATGAATTAGACGTTTGACACGGCGAATCCCCGGTTCTCTATAGCATTTCTGGCTTTGCCCCTCGGGGATAAAGCCACTTCGTTTTCAACACAGGGCAGCGGCTGCGGACAATATTTATTATGGTTCAGCTGCGCCATACCTGCCCTGAGGCCGTCTGAAACATTTCCAAGCGATAAAACAAGGCAAAACGGCAGGCTTCAGGATATACAAACATTACAAAAGCGCGCTAGTTGCCGCTGCAGCAGTCTGCACAACCGCTCTCTTTCAACCGGGCAGGCGCTGTGATGGTTTCAAAGCAGACGGTTATCGCCGCCGCAAGCAATAATAAGATTAAATTGAAATGAAAAGGACTGAATCCTGTTGAGTGGAGTGTAGGATTCAGTCCTTGCCAACCGCTTGGTTAACCTGTCCGGCTTTTGGGAGCCGTTCAAAACGGGCGGTTGGTGTTTGCCGCTCTGCATTGTTATTTGACTTTTTTGGCTTCCAGCCAATGCTCCAAATAGTGAATGCTCACCCCGCCTTCTTGGAAGTCGTGGTCGTTAAACAAATCATGGTGCAGCGGGGCGTTGGTTTTGATGCCCGTAACCGCCAGCTCGGCCAGCGCCACCCGCATTTTGGCCATAGCCTGCTGGCGGGTTTTGCCGTGAACACAGATTTTGCCGATTAAGCTGTCGTAGTTGGGCGGAATGCGGTAGCCCTGATAAATATGGCTGTCCACGCGTATGCCCAAACCGCCGGGCAGATGGCAGCTTTCAATCAGGCCGGGGCTGGGAATGAAGTTGTAGGGGTCTTCGGCATTAATGCGGCACTCGAATGCGTGCCCTTCCAGCACGATGTCTTTCTGACTATATTGCAGGGGCAGGCCGCCGGCAACGCGGATTTGTTCCTGCACGATGTCGATGCCGGTGATCAGCTCGGTAACGGGGTGCTCCACCTGCACGCGGGTGTTCATCTCGATAAAGAAAAATTCGCCGTTTTCATACAGAAATTCAAATGTGCCCGCACCGCGGTAGCCGATGCGCTTGCAGGCGGCCACGCAGGCTTCGCCGATTTTTTTGCGCTCTTTGTCGGTGATGCCGGGGGCGGGGGCTTCTTCAATAACTTTTTGGTGGCGCCGCTGCATGGAGCAGTCGCGCTCGCCCAGATAAACGGCGTTGCCGTGTTCATCGGCCAACACCTGAATTTCGATGTGGCGCGGTTTTTGCAGATAGCGTTCCATGTAAACCATGGGGTTGCCGAAGGCCATGCCGGCTTCGGTTTTGGTCATTTCCACCGCTTTGAGCAGGTCTTCTTTTTTCTCGACCACACGCATACCGCGCCCGCCGCCGCCGCCCGATGCTTTGATAATCACAGGAAAGCCCACTTGTTCGGCAATTTTGACGATTTCGGCATCGTTGTCCGGCAGCGCACCCTCAGATCCCGGCACACAGGGCACACCCGCCTCAATCATAGCGTGTTTGGCCGACACTTTATCGCCCATCAGGCGGATAGTGGC
Organism: Neisseria sp. 19428wB4_WF04; assembly: GCF_015235335.1. Classification (NCBI taxonomy): domain Bacteria; kingdom Pseudomonadati; phylum Pseudomonadota; class Betaproteobacteria; order Neisseriales; family Neisseriaceae; genus Neisseria; species Neisseria sp. 19428wB4_WF04. The sequence continues at coordinate 42,089 of NZ_JADGLG010000013.1, read as the reverse complement.
AGGCCTGGGGCCGATAAACACAAAGCCCGACTGCTCCACCTGCTCGGCAAAATCGGCATTTTCGGCTAAAAATCCGTAACCCGGATGCACGGCATCGGCTCCGGTGACTTCGGCAGCGGCGATTAGGGCGGGGATATTGAGATAGCTCTGCGGCGAAGGCGGCGGGCCGATGCACACAGATTCATCGGCCAATTTCACGTGCAGGCTGTCTTTATCGGCTTCGGAATGCACGGCAACGGTGGCAATGCCCATTTCGCGGCAGGCACGTAACACACGGAGCGCGATTTCGCCGCGGTTGGCAATCAATACTTTTTTCAGCATAGGGATACTTTCAGAAGAGGTTTCAAGCACGCGGCCCGATTCTGAATACGGCGGGGGTTTCAGACGGCCTCCAACGCAACCAAAGGCCGTCTGAAAAGATTATTCGATGATAAACAGCGGCTCGCCGTATTCTACGGGCTGGCCGTTTTCAACCAGAATTTCTTTGACAACGCCGGATTTCTCGGCTTCGATTTCGTTCATCAGCTTCATCGCCTCAATGATGCACAGGGTTTCACCGGCTTTGACGCTTTGGCCGACCTCTACAAACGGCGGGGAAGACGGGCTGGGGGCGCGGTAAAACGTGCCGACCATCGGGGATTTCTGCGCGGCCGACAAATCGCGTGCGGCGGGAGCCTGCGCGGCAGGGGCGGCGGCAACGGGAGCCGGGGCGGCAGCGGGCGCGGCATGGTGCACCACGGGCACTGGAGCGGCATAAACAGCCTGTTGCGCAGTGGAGCGGGTGATGCGCACTTTTTCTTCGCCTTCGGTTACTTCGATTTCGGCAATACCCGATTCTTCAACCAGGTCGATTAATTTTTTCAGCTTGCGTAAGTCCATCGTGATTCCTTTTGCTCATGACGGTAGATGAAATTCCAACTGATACAGCGTTGCCCCGCCCTGCTGCACTGTCTGCGGCCCGCCTTCGTTTCAGCCCAAACTTAATCCACTCACTGTAAACCGCCCAACGGGCGCAAACCACCGCATTGCGCCGCAAGAATACGGCACCGTTTTACAGGCGGTAATAAAAAAAGATATTTGGCTATTTTTACCAACTTGCTGTTAAATGTCCAGCAAAATATCAAAAAAAGACCGTTTTCAATGCAAATATCCGGGTTTCGGGCGGTATGGCGGAACGGCCGGAAAGCCAAGCGAGCATTTATTCTAAGGCGGGTTTGCGCACATAAATTTCCATACGGATAAAAACCTGCAAAGCGGGCGCAAAAGCAGGGGGTTATCCCGCCGCAACAGACGCAGAGCCGTTTTAAAGCGATTTTTCAGACGGCCTGCCGCCTGCCGCACCGGCTGCATTATCATGATGGTTTTCGATAAAGGCCGATGGGCCGTCTGAAAAAGGGAAAACATATGAGCAGACCGCTGCCGCCCAAACTGCAGAAAACACAGCAGCAGCTCGATCGGATTTCTGCCGAGTTCAAACAGCATATGGCCGCCGGACGCTACCGTGAAGCCGTGTGCGAAGCCGTCAAAGCCCACGCTTTGATTCCCAAAGCCGTTGCACCGCTGAGCGATGCTGCCACCGCAGCCGTGAAAGGCGGCCTGTGGCAGGAGGGCATCGGCTATGCCGAAAAAGCCCTGCAGCGCAACCCGCAGCATATCAATTCGCTCGATGCGCTTGCCCATGCCTACGGTGCGCTCGGCGATTGGGAAAACTGCCGCACCTACGGCCTGCAGGCCTTGCAGCTTCGCGATAAAAGCATTGCCGCGCAGATTGCGCCGCCGCAAACCCGTGAACGCCCCGGCGGCAAAAACATCATTGCGTTTTCGCTGTTCGGTGCGGGCTCAGAATACATTGAACCGGCGGTGATGAACACCGAATTGGCCGGCGAAATCTACCCGGGCTGGACGTGCCGCTTCTATATCGATGGCAGCGTGCCTGAAACTGCGGTTCAGCGGTTGCAGGCCAACGGTGCCGAAATTGTGCGGGTGCGCGGCAGCGTGGAAAACTGGCCGGGCGCGATGTGGCGGTTTCTGGCGATGGACGACCCCGAAGCCGCGCGGGTGGTTTTCCGCGATGCCGATTCGGTGGTTTCGCAGCGCGAAGCCCGCGCGGTGCGCGAATGGATAAGCAGCGGCAAGCTGTTTCACACCCTGCGCGATGCCGGCACCCACACCGAGCTGATATTGGCCGGGCTGTGGGGCGCCGTGGCAGGCAGCGTGCCCGATATGCGCGGCAGAATCGAAGCCTTTCTGGCCGTGCCGCCGGCTTCACGCCATTTCGCCGACCAATTGTTTTTGCGTGAAAACGTGTGGCCTTATGCCCGCCAAAGCCTGTGTGCGCACGACCGTATTTTCGGTTTTTCCGGCGCGGTGCCGTTTCCCGGCCATGCCCCGTCCGACTACAACCGTTTCCATGTGGGCTGCAACGAAGGCAACACCCGTTTTCAGGCGGCCTTCGGCCTGCCGGACGGCAGCCGCGTGCTGTGGCGTTTGTTCAGCCGCATTTCGCCGCTGCTCAACGCCGATTACTCGCTGAACGTTTTGCCTGATGAGCGACTGGTGTGCGCCTATGAGGCCGTGGTGCAAAACGGTAAAGTAAGCGGCCTGATTCCCTACCGCTATGCCAAAGGCTTTTCAGACGGCCTCTCTAAGATTACCGTGGCCGCGCTGGAATAATCAGACAGAAGAGCCCTGCGCGGTTTGCAAAGTCAAACCGAATATCATGTTCAGACTTCAGGCGGTCTGAAATCTGCTTGAACCGAAAGAACAAACAAGCGGTTAATGATTGGCGCGCCCCGCATGGTTTGAATTTCCGGCTCTTGCGCTGGTAGAATCTGACCGATATGAGAAAGGACTGCCCAATGAAACCCCTTACTTTATTTGCAGCTTTGCTGCCGGCGGCCTGCGTTGCCGCCCCTTCTGCCGCCCCTTCTGCCGGCCTGGCAGGCAAATGGCAGGTGCAGGAGGCCGATTCCGCCGCCATGCCCGAAGGGGTAAGCATCACCTTGCTGGCAGACGGGTATTTCCACACCGACGGCGGCTGCAACAGGCTTTTCGGACGCTACCGCCAAAGCGGCAACCGCCTGATTTTTTCAGATGCCGCCAGTACCCTGAAAGCCTGCGCGGACGGGCAGCATATGGAAATCGACAGCCGCCTCGGCACCGCTGTCGGCACACACCGAACCTACCGCATCAGCGGCACGCAGTTGGAATGGTTCAACGATAACGGCAAAGTGGTGCTCAAAGCAGTGAAGAGCGAACCATAAACGGCGTAAAAGGCCCAGATGCGCAATGCGCCGCCACTTCCGGCAGGCATTGGCGGCCGTCTGAAAATACGCACCCGCCGTTGTTTGCGCCGGGCGGAAACGGCGGCAATACTTTCGAACGCACCATCCGACCTGTCTGCCAACGCCCCGCAGACAGGCTTTTTGTGATGACGGGGTTGGTTATCCTGCTACCGTCTTTTTGTAAGCTTTGGTAAACTGTTGATTCAAGATAATCATCATTTTGCCTACCGCTTTTTCAGACGGCCTTTAGAGCGTGTGGTCAGGAAGCATTGCGGCGGTATTTTTGGTCAAAATCCTCATCTGCCGCGTTAAAAATGCGCGCAAGACAGTTCAATCTTGCTGTGCTTTTTGCCCTGCATCTGCCGATTTTCCCTCAAAAAACCGCTTCGCAAGCATGATGACTGCACACTCTGAAGCAAAGGCCGTCTGAAACAAAAACAACGGAGAAAAATATGTTTCACTTTGCCCATCCGCAGCAAACCGCTCTGCGCCAAGCCGTTACCCAAGCCTACCGCCGCGATGAAACCGAAGCGGTGCAGGATATGCTCCAGCGCGCGCAAATGAGTGCCGCCGAGCAAAACGGCGCTTCGCAACTGGCGCGCCGTCTCGTTACCCAAGTGCGCGAAAACCGCAAAAAAGCCAGCGGCGTAGATGCGCTGATGCACGAATTTTCGCTTTCCAGCGAAGAGGGCGTGGCGCTGATGTGCCTGGCCGAGGCGCTGCTGCGCATTCCCGACAACGCCACCCGCAACAAGCTGATACAAGACAAACTTTCAGACGGCGATTGGAAAAGCCATCTCAACAACAGCCCCTCGCTATTCGTGAACGCCGCCGCATGGGGTCTGCTGATTACCGGCAAACTCACCGCCCCCGCCGGCCGGCAGGGTTTGGGCGCAGCATTAACCCGTATGCTGGGCAAGGGCGGCGAACCGCTCATCCGCAAAGGCGTGGATTACGCCATGCGTATGCTGGGCAGGCAGTTTGTTACCGGGCAAACCATAGAAGAGGCGCTGCAAAACGGCAAAGAGCGTGAAAAATCGGGCTACCGTTTTTCATTCGATATGCTGGGCGAGGCGGCAATGACGCAGGCCGATGCCGAGCGTTATTATCAGGATTACGCGAACGCCATCCACGCCATCGGCAAAGATGCGCAAAACGCGGGCGTGTATGAAGGCAACGGCATTTCAGTGAAGCTTTCCGCCATCCATCCGCGCTATGTGCGCGCACAGCACAAGCGTGTGATGAGCGAGCTGCTGCCCAAGCTCAAACAATTGTTTATGCTGGCGAAATCTTACAATATCGGCCTGAACATCGATGCCGAAGAAGCCAACCGGCTGGAATTGTCGCTCGATTTGATGGAGGCGCTGGTATCCGACCCCGATTTGGCAGGGTTTAACGGCATCGGCTTTGTGGTGCAGGCTTATCAGAAACGCTGCCCGTTTGTGATTGATTATCTGGTGGACTTGGCGCGGCGCAACCAGCAAAGGCTGATGATACGCCTGGTAAAAGGCGCGTATTGGGACAGCGAAATCAAATGGGCGCAAACAGACGGCCTGAACGGCTATCCCGTTTACACCCGCAAACTGCACACCGATATTTCCTATCTGGCCTGTGCGCGCAAACTGCTTGAAGCGCAAGACGCGGTGTTTCCGCAGTTTGCCACCCACAACGCCTACACGCTGGCGGCGGTTTACCAAATGGGCGAAGGTAAAGAATTCGAATTCCAATGCCTGCACGGCATGGGCGAAACGCTCTACGACCAAGTGGTCGGCGCGCAAAACCTCGGCCGCCGCGTGCGCATTTACGCGCCGGTGGGCACACACGAAACCCTGCTGGCCTATCTGGTGCGCCGCCTGCTCGAAAACGGCGCCAACTCGTCTTTCGTAAACCAAATCGTTGATGAAAAAATCAGCATCGAAACATTAATCCGCAGCCCGCTCGACACCATCGCCGAGCAGGGGGTGCGCCGCCACAGCGCGCTGCCGATGCCGCGCGAGCTTTACGGCGCCGGCCGTCTGAATTCCCTCGGTGTGGATTTGAGCAATGAAAACGTGTTGCAGCAATTACAAACCTCAATGAACGAAGCTGCCGGCCAAAGTTTTCAGACGGCCTCTTTAATCAACGGCCGAAGCCGCGAAATGCAGCCCGCCCGCCCCGTGCATAATCCCGCCGACCACAGCGATATTGTCGGCAGCGTATCGTTTGCCGATGCCGCGCTGGTGCAGGAAGCCGTTGGTGCCGCCGTGGCCGCACAAAGCCTTTGGGGCAGCACGCCCGCCGCCAAGCGCGCCGCCTGCCTGCGCCGTTTTGCCGGCCTGCTCGAAGAACATACCGCCGCGCTGATGATGCTGGCCGTGCGCGAAGCGGGCAAAACGCTGAACAACGCCGTTGCCGAAGTGCGCGAAGCGGTGGATTTCTGCCGCTATTATGCCGATGAAGCCGAGCACACCCTGCCTCAAGATGCCGAACCTTTGGGCACGGTGGCAGCCATCAGCCCGTGGAACTTCCCGCTGGCGATTTTCGTGGGCGAAGTGGCGGCGGCGCTGGCGGCAGGCAATACCGTAGTGGCCAAGCCTGCCGAGCAAACCGGCCTGATTGCCCATTATGCCGTGCGCCTGCTGCACGAAGCCGGCGTGCCGCCCGAAGCCCTGCAACTGGTGTTGGGCGCGGGCGATGTCGGCGCGGCACTCACCCAAGATGCGCGCATCAACGGCGTGATTTTCACCGGCTCCACCGAAGTGGCGCGCCTGATTAACCAAACTTTGGCCAAACGCAGCGACAATCCCGTGCTGATTGCCGAAACCGGCGGCCAAAACGCCATGATTGCCGACAGCACCGCGCTGACCGAGCAAGTGTGCGCCGATGTGCTCAACTCTGCTTTCGACTCGGCCGGCCAGCGCTGCTCGGCACTGCGCATTCTGTGTGTGCAGGAAGAAGCCGCCGAGCGCATGGTGGGCATGATTAAAGGTGCAATGAACGAATTGCGCGTGGGCAATCCGCGCGGGCTGGACACCGACATCGGCCCCGTGATTGATGCCGAAGCGCAAGCCAATCTGTCGGCACATATCGACGCCATGAAAGCCCGCGCACGCGCCTGCCACCAAATCAGGCCGTCTGAAAACGCCGGCAACGGCACGTTTGTGCCGCCCACGCTGTTTGAGCTGGACAATCTCAACGAATTGCAGCGCGAAGTGTTCGGCCCCGTGCTGCACGTTATCCGTTACCGGCCTGAAAATCTCGATGATTTAATCAATCAGATCAACAGCAAAGGCTACGCCCTCACCCACGGCATCCACAGCCGCATCGATGGCGCCGTAGAACGCATCAAAGGCCGTATCGAAGCGGGCAATGTGTATATCAACCGCAATATCGTGGGCGCGGTGGTGGGCGTGCAGCCTTTCGGCGGCCACGGCCTTTCCGGCACCGGCCCCAAAGCGGGCGGCCCGTTCTACCTGCAGCGCCTCACCCGCCTGCAACAATGGAAAGTGCCGCATTTGAGCCGCATCGGCCAAGCCGATGAAGCCGCACTCAAGCAGTTGGAAAACCTGCTGCACAGCCTGCCGCTGCCGCAAGAATCCAAACTGAAGCTGGCCGCCGGGCTGGGCACCGCCAGAGTGCTGACCCTGCGCCGGGCAGAAGTGGTGCTGCCCGGCCCCACCGGCGAGCGCAACACCCTGGGCTGGCGCGCGCCGGCACGGGTGTGGCTCTACGGCGGCAGCCTGGAGCAGGCATTTGCCGCGCTGATTGCGCTGGCGGCCAACGGCATCCGCGCGGTGATCGAGCCCGACCACCCGCTGGCCGCCTATGCCGAACCGCTCGGCGGCCTGCTGGAAATACACACGTGCCCCGAGCAGAGCGGTATCCGCCATGTGGCCGCACTTTCCCTGCTGCCGGCAGAATACAAACAGTCGCTGGCCGCCTCGGAAGGCGCGTTGATTAAAGTGCTGCCGTCTGAAAACGGCTTGGATATTTACCAAGTGTTTGAAGAAATTTCGTGCAGCACCAACACCACCGCCGCCGGCGGCAATGCGGGCCTGATGGCGATGGCTGATTAGTAGCCCCCAAGCCGCTCCGAAAATAAACGGCAACGAACCAACCCCGGTTCAAGCAGTTTGAGCAAGCGGCTGCCTTCTCAGGGCTGAATCCCGTGTTAAGCAGGGTTCGGCCCTTTTCATTTCCACCCCGCCCCATCGCGGCGGCACCACGAATCCACTCACTCCGCAGCTTTTCTACACCTTGGTCGCTCTAATGCATCCACTTTATTTTCGGCACAAGGGGCAGGCGGCAGACAATACGACAAAACGCCGTAACGGAAATAAAGCGGATTGGCTGCACCTGTAATGCCTGCACTCTGCTCCCTGATATGTTTTGTTCCGTGGGTATCCCACGGAGCCCGCCTGCACACTGCCGCCCCGCCTAAGAAAAACCCTCCGGCTGCCTGCTTTGCGCCCTACCCCTGCAGGCACTGCCTCTTTTGCAACCTGCCTCTGCCTGTGTACGCCGCTATAAAAAGCCGCCGCCCCGAGGCCGGCTGCCCGAGGGGTGCGGTTTATTGCGTGTTTCCCAAAGCAACAGCCCGAAACCTCTGTCAAAACGCCTTCGGCCGTCTGAAACGCTTCAATACCGCCATATCCGAGCTTGAAACGGGCATCTCGTTTTCCCGAAAGCCATTGAAAAAAGATGCCCGGTTCAAGCCCGGGCATCACTCAGATTTAGGCAGAAAACGGCTTGCAACGCTTCAATCTTCATGCAAAGCAAACTCTGCCGCTGCCAGCGCATGGATTTCGGCGCTGTCAAACACCGGCAGCGGGCAGTCTTGCGGTTTCAGCAGCAGGCCGATTTCGGTGCAGCCGAAAATCACGCCTTGCGCGCCTTCGTTCTGCAGCTCCCCGATCACGCGCAGATAATCACGTTTTGCCGCTTCGGTAAAACGGTTGCGGCACAATTCTTCAAAAATCACGCGGTGGATTTCGTGTTGCCCGCTTTCAGACGGCACCACGGTTGTGATGCCCGATCTGCGCAGACGGTCGGTATAAAAACCATCGCTCATGGTAAAGCGCGTGCCCAACAGTGCCACTTTTCGCAGCCCCGCCGCCCCAACGGCCGCAGCCGTTGCATCCACCACATGAATCAGCGGAATCTCCACTGCCGCTTCGATGGCGGGCGCAACTTTGTGCATGGTGTTGGTGGCCAACACCAGCGCCTGCGCCCCCATGTTTTCCAGCCTGCGCGCACTCTGCGCCAGCATTTCGCCCGCTCCCTGCCAGTCGCCCGCGCGCTGCATGGCGGCAATGGTTTCAAAGTTCACGCTGTGCATCAATATATCGGCGCTGCTGTTGCCGCCCAAACGGCAGTTGGCTTCGCGGTTGATAATCTGATAATACGATACGGTGCTCTCGGGGCTCATGCCGCCGATAATGCCGAGGGTTTTCATGGTTTCAGACGGTCTTTCGCAAAGGTGGTATCGAAGCGCTTTATTTCCGTTGCGGCACAGCCCGAAGAAAACGGCTTTGCCGGCCGCCGCCGGCAGCAGAACCGATGGTGTGCTGCCCATGCTGCCAGATGCCGGAAATGAAGCGGGTTTGCGATATGCAACGGCGTGCGGTATTGCCCGATTGCTACCCACCCGAAAATATCTTGTCAAAATAAAAAGATACCCGAATCGAGCCCGAGTATCATGCAGTTTCTGAAACGGCGTGGAAAGGCCGTCTGAAAAAATTTCCACAGCAAAAGTTTCAGACGGCCGACAGGTTTAACCGATTTCTGCGGCGTATTGCTCGGCACTCAGCAGGCCGTCCAAATCGGCGGCATTAGCGGGTTTTATTTTGAAAAACCAGCCCGCGCCGTAAGGCTCGCTGTTGGCGGTTTCGGGCGCATCGGCCAGCGCATCGTTCACGGCCACGACTTCGCCCGCAATCGGCGCGTACACATCGGAAGCGGCCTTCACCGATTCCACCACGCCCGCCTGCTCTTCGGCAGCCAGATCGGCGCCCACTTCGGGCAGCTCCACAAACACGATGTCGCCCAGCAACTCTTGCGCGTGTTCGGTGATGCCCACGGTTACCGTGCCGTCGGTTTCCAAACGCAGCCATTCGTGGCTGGACACATATTTCAATTCGGCGGGAATATTGCTCATGGTTTGATTCTCCTGGTTGGAAAGGTTTGAACAAGCCGTTATTTTTCGCACTGCTTGGTGGCTTCATTATACCTGCCGCCTTGGTCGAGGCAGATATCTTTGGCATCGCAGCCCGTCAGAACGAGCATAAACGACACAATAGGCAGCAATAATTTTTTATACATCATCATTCTTCCACTATATTGATTGAAACCTATCTGCTTTGCCGATAAGGCCGATGCCGCGCAAAACGCCTGTTCAGACGGCCGCAGGCGGATTGTGCAGAACCGCAGGCCTGCGGTTTGAACACGCCGCAGGTTCGGCCGTCTGAAACAGCTTGACCGCTTATTGTAAAACAAGGGCGGGAAATTTGCATTCCCGCCCCGTGTTTCAAACTGCCTGCGGTAGAAAACCTTAACGCACAGGTGTCATTTTCACAGCCACGGCTTCTATGATTAAACGCAAGATGCAGTGAACCACTCTGTTTCCGTTACGGCGTTGCGGTGCTTTGCCATACTGTCTGCGGTTCGGCATCGGAAATCAATTTAAAATCAAGTGGATTGGCCGTCAAAGGCCGTCTGAAAAATTTGCCCGGCCGCTTTTTTCAGACGGCCCGACTCAATCGAAGGCCGTCTGAAAGCCTGCTTTTGGTTATTCGAACTGCTTTTTGCCGTTGCGCACAAACGGCAGCTTCAACACCCGCACGTTCACTTCTTTGCCGCGCACCAGCACTTTGGCTGCTTCGCCGTTGAAGTTTTTCGGCACACGGGCGATGGCGATGGACTGTTTCAGGCTGGGCGAAAACACACCGCTGGTGGTGATGCCTTTGCCGGCATCGGTAATCACTTCCATATGGTCGCGCAACACGCCGCCTTTATCCAGCAACAGGCCGACCTGTTTCACGGCAACGCCTTTTTCTTTCAAAGCCAGCAACGCGGTTTTGCCGACAAAATCGCGGCTTTCGTCTTTCAAATCCACCGTCCAGCCCATGCCGGCTTCGAGCGGGCTGGTGTTGTCGTCCATATCGTTGCCGTAAAGGTTCATGCCCGCCTCCATGCGCAGGGTGTCGCGTGCGCCGAGGCCGCAGGGCTGCACGCCGGCTTCGCGCAGGGTAGCGAAAAAGGCACCGGCTTCGCTGCCGGGCAGAATCACTTCCACACCCTCTTCGCCGGTGTAGCCGGTGCGGGCGACAAACCAGTCGCCGCCCAAATCGGCGCCCTGGAAAACGGCAAGGTTGTTCACGGTTTGGGCCCATTCGGGCTTCACTTTCAAGAGCTTCTCAACGGCTTTGGGGCCTTGCACGGCCAGCATGGCCAAATCGCAGCGGGGGGTCAGCGTGATGCCGAACGCTTGGCCGATTTTGGCAAACTGGGCGGAATCTTTCTCACGGGTGGCGCCGTTAGATACGATGCGGTATTGGGTTTCGGCTTCGTTGGTGCGGTAAACGATCAAATCATCGATAACGCCGCCGTTGTCGTTGAGCATGGCCGAATACAGTGCCTTGCCCACAAAACCGAGCTTGGCCACATCGTTGGCAATCAGTTTGCGGAAAAAGGCTTTGGCCTGCTCTCCGGTTACATCGGTAACCAGCATATGCGATACGTCAAACATACCGGCATCGGTGCGCACGGCTTCGTGTTCTTGGATTTGCGAGCCGTAGTGAATCGGCAGCTCCCAGCCGGCGAAATCGATTAATTTGCCGCCGGCATCTTGATGGGCTTGGTGGAAAGGGGTGGTTTTGAGGGCGGTCATCGGGTTTCTCCATAGATTGAACTGCGGCATGGGTTATGCGCGCGGCCCTATCTGTCCTTCGACCTGAGATTTTCGGCGGCAGGCCGTCTGAAAACTGCCCGCACACGCCTGAACACTTTCAGACGGCCTTCGCCCCTTCGGTGGGCGCAGCCGCGCCGCTCTCCAGATGTTGCGATAATGTGCACAGTCCTTTTGCCTGAGCGATTTAAGGGTGTCTGCGCCTTCGGCGGCTGCGGCATCACCGGCCGCAACACTCTCCTGCACACTTTTTGGATTATGGCGTTAATCCCGCTGCGGGGCAAGGGCATTGTTTACATTGCTTCGATAAAGCAGCCGCGCCGTTTTTATTCAGACGGCCTAAAACAATAATGCCGTATGAAACAGCAGATATTCTCACAGATTATTTTAAAATAATATATTTTTTAAACTATTGTGCGTTAAGTTGAATTATCTTATATTAAAGCCGTATTTCAAGCGGAAACTCCGACACAACCACTGCGATAAGAAGAAAGGGCCGGCATGGCGCAAATCAATTTAGACAAAACCGATCTCAAAATCCTACAGGTGCTGCAGAAAAACGGCCGCCTGACCAATGTGGAACTCTCCGAACGCGTGGCGCTGTCGCCCTCTCCCTGCCTGCGCCGTTTGAAGCAGTTGGAAGACGCCGGTATCATCCGCCAATACGCCGCGCTGCTCTCGCCCGCATCGGTAAAGCTCGGCCTGCAGGCGTTTATCCGCGTGTCGATTGATAAAGCGGTAGAAGCCCGCAATGATTTCTCCGCCGCCGTACAAAGCTGGCCCGAAGTGCTCAGCTGCTTTGCACTCACCGGCGAAACCGATTATCTGCTCCATGCCTTTTTCACCGATATGAATGCGTTTTCGCATTTCGTGCTCGACACCCTGCTCTCGCATCCGGGCGTGCAAGATGCCAAATCGAGCTTTGTACTGAAAGAAATCAAAAACACCACCGCGCTGCCGCTGGGGCATTTGCAGCAGGATTAAACGGCACCACAATCATCAGCCAATCACACCGACAGGCCGTCTGAAAGCGTTCAGACGGCCTGTTTTGCTTTAACGCCCGTTCACACCGGCAGCAAAAAACCTTATGATTGCAGGCTGTTTTTAATCAAACACTCAACCATGCCTGCCTGCAACGAAACCGTTATTGCCCACACCCGCCTGTGGCTCGAAAAAGCCGTTATCGGCCTGAACTTATGCCCTTTTGCCAAAGCGCCTTATGTGAAAGGCCTGGTGCGGATAAGCGTCAGCCGCGCCAAACACCTGGACGGCTTTTTAGAAGACTTAGACCGCGAGCTGCAACTCATCGGCAGCACGCCGCCCGACAAAATCGAAACCACGCTGCTGGTCTGCCCCGGTTTGTTTGGTGATTTTCTGGTGTTTAACGATATGCTCGATTCAGCCGACCGGGCCGTTGCCGACAATCATTTGGAGGGCGTTGTCCAAATTGCGCCGTTCCACCCCGACTTCCGCTTTGAGGGCACCGAAGCCGGCGACATCACCAACTACACCAACCGCTCGCCCTACCCTACGCTGCACCTGATACGCGAAAGCAGCATCAGCAAAGCCGCCGAAGCGTTTCCCGATGCCGAAGCCATTTTCGGGCGCAACATGGCGCTGCTGGAGCAAATAGGGCAGCAGGGTTGGGACGATTTGCAGATTCCGCGCGGCCCGCACCATAAGTGAATTTGCCCCATTCCGCTGCAGCTTTGCTGCACTTTGGCTCAAAGAAAGCGGTTTTATCTGCCGCTTGTACTGCCTTAGGGCTTGCTGCCCGGTGTCGAAGCCATGAAATCCACCATATAAAAATAGGGAAAACATGATATTACGCTCATTTTTTTGGCTGCTCGGCGCAATTGCCCTGCTACTGGGCATTATCGGCATTTTTCTGCCCGTGCTGCCCACCACACCGTTCGTTATACTCGCCGCCGCCTGCTGGGCGCGCGCTTCGCCGCGCTTCCACCACTGGCTGCACCACCACCGCATTTTCGGCTCTATGGTGAAAAATTGGGAAACGCGCCGTGCCATACCCCGCCGTGCCAAATACCTGGCCTTTGCGATGATGATGCTTTCGTGCGGCTGGCTGCTTTACCGCTTTCCCGCCCAATGGTGGTGGAGCGCCGCCTCGGCATTGTTCTGCCTGACCGTAGCCCTATGGATGTGGCGGCTGCCCGATGCCTGAACTGCAAAGATTCCGGCCCGCCGCAAACCGCCGGCAATCAAGGCCGTCTGAACATTCAGACGGCCTTTCACCAGCAACCCTGCCTTAACGGCGCTTATCGGGGCGCGGTGCCGGTTTGTGCTGCACGGGCGGTTGTTTGGCTTTTTTCACATTTTGGTTTGGCTTGGCTTTTTGGGGCGGCTTCGGCCGCTCTGCCCGTTTTGCTTTGCGCAGCTCGGGTTTGGATTGCTCTGCTTTGTGCGGTTCGGCAGATTTATGCGGCCGAACCGCCTGCGCAGCCAGCGGCATTGCAGCCGGGCCGGCTGAAATCATCAACAGTGAAGCGGTCTTAATCAGTTGCTTCATAACGGGTTTGCGCTTTCAGAAAAAGGTTATGGAACCAAAATATCAGACTAACCGTTATTCCGGTTTGCTCTGTTTGAAGGCGCCATCTTAGATTGCTTCGATGTGAACGGGCGTTGCCTGTGCATAAAAATATCGGTTTCCCCGATGATGAATCCGCAACCGTTTGTAATGAAAAAACACCCGCCCATTTGGGGCAGGTGTTGCATCAAACCTGATTTAAAGTTTCAGAATAACCGGCACACCGTCTTAACGGCGGCTGTTATTCCGAAACTTAACGGCTTACTGAATGCCGCTGGCGGATTTCACACCCGAGGCATCAAAAGTAGCAGCGGCTGCGCCGGTGCCGGCCGTTTCGGTGGAAGCTTTGGTTTTAGCAGACTTAGCGGTTTTGGCCGTGCTCACTTTGTCTTCCACTTTTTTGTCGGCCTTATCCGCCGGAGCGGCTGTTACGGCGGCAGACATCATGACAGCCGATACGAGTACGATAAACTTTTTCATCTGTATATCCTTTTTTGAAGTTGGTAAAAAAACACCATGTTGTGAAACATGTATCAGTGAGAAAGCAGAGAAAAAGAAAAGTTCGAACGGGCAACCATTTTAAGCAGTAAAAAAATTTTAAATTTATTCAATGATATAAACATATAGATACACTTTTTTCAGGATAGATTCCGTATGCCGTAAAACCAAACGCCGCCGCCAAACAGCATTCCAAGCAGATGAATCATTCCGCCGCCCATGCCTGCCCGCTTAACATTCGAACCGAAAAGGCCGCCTGAAAACGCAGTTTCTGGAAGGCTAAAACGCAGCCGGGCATCGCCGCAAATCTGTTTTCAGACGGCTTGAAACTGTGCAGGCAATTTACGCAAACGCCCGTTTTCCGATAAGATTACGGCCAATCAAAAAACTGTAACCTTATCTGCTGCGCTGCACACCGGTTTGCCGCAGGCGGATTCAAGCCCAAAGGAACGCGCACGATGAATAACAAACAACAACTGCAAGAAGGCTTGCAGGCACTCGGCCTCACACTCACCCCATCCCAACAATTGCTGCTGCTCGAATACGTTGCCCTACTCACCAAGTGGAACACCACCTACAATCTGACCGCCCTGCGCGATGAATCATCGATTATCAGCCACCACATTCTCGACAGCCTGACCCTGCTGCCGTTTGTGAAAGACGCAAAAACATTGATGGATGTCGGCTCCGGCGGCGGTATGCCCGGCATTCCCACTGCCGTCTGCCGACCCGATCTGCAGATTACCCTGCTGGATTCCAACACCAAAAAAACTTCCTTTCTGCAACAGGCCGTTATTGAGCTGGGGCTGGATAATATAACCGTTGCCGCCGGCCGCGTGGAAGCGGTACACGATAAAAAGGTGGACGTGGTTACCAGCCGTGCGTTTGCCGAGCTGGCTGATTTTATTTCGCTCACCAAACACCTTTTGAACGAAAACGGTTATTGGGCGGCCATGAAAGGCGTGTATCCTTATGAGGAGTTGGAGCATATCCCTGCCTCGGTGGCAGTGGTGAAAGTAGAAAAACTCCATGTGCCCATGCTCGATGCCGAACGGCATATGGTGGTGATGAAGCCGAAAAAATGAGCTTTACCGTTTCGCGCCACTTACCCTACCCGGGCTTGGCCCGGGTAGCTTTTTCCCGGAAAAGAAACGGCAGAGATTCTGCGCAAAGCCTTTGCCAAATTCACCGGCGCCGTCTGAAAAAGCCGTCTGAAATGATGAAAACCCGTTATCGGTTATGCAGGCCTGCAAAGCTGCCCCGCGCAGGCAGGATAACGGCGACAAATATTTTCAGACGGCCTGAGTGGGTTGCGCAAAGGTTACGGGGCGCAAACCTGGAGCCCGAAACGCAGAAAGGGCGCTTTTTCAAGCGCCCCTGCCTACCGGCCGTTAAGACTAGTCTTTCTTGTCTTTTACTTCTTCAAACTCGGCATCCACCACATCATCGTTGCCGTTGGCTGCGCTGCCTGCCGCCTGCTCCGCGCCGGCATTATTGGCTTCGGCTTGGGCTTGGGCATAAACCAATTCCCCCAGTTTTTGGCTGGCGGCGCCCAAGGCTTCGGCCTTGGCATCGATATCGGCTTTGTCTTCGCCCTTCACGGCTTCTTCGGCGGCTTTCAAAGCGTCTTCGATTTTGGTTTTTTCACCGGCATCAAGTTTGTCGCCGTATTCGTCCAGTGATTTTTTCACGGAGTGAATCAGTGCTTCGGTTTGGTTGCGCGAAGCCACCAGTTCGGTCAGTTTTTTATCCTCCTCGGCATTGGCTTCGGCATCTTTCACCATGCGTTCGATTTCTTCCTCGCTCAAACCTGAAGAACCCTGAATAGTGATTTTGGCTTCTTTGCCGGTGCCTTTGTCTTTGGCCGACACATGCAGGATACCGTTGGCATCGATATCGAAGGTTACTTCGATCTGCGGCATACCGCGCGGTGCCGGTGCGATGTCGCCCAAATTGAAATTGCCCAGCGATTTGTTGGCCGAGGCGCGCTCGCGCTCGCCTTGCAGCACATGGATGGTAACGGCGCTTTGGTTGTCTTCGGCGGTTGAGAACACTTGCGATGCTTTGGTCGGAATGGTGGTGTTTTTGCTGATGAGCTTGGTCATCACACCGCCCATGGTTTCGATACCGAGCGACAGCGGGGTTACATCGAGCAGCAATACATCGCTGCGGCCGCCGCCCAACACTTCGCCCTGAATCGCGGCACCGAGCGCCACGGCTTCATCGGGGTTCACGTCTTTGCGCGGCTCTTTGCCGAAGAAAGCTTTAACGGCTTCCTGCACTTTGGGCATACGGCTTTGGCCGCCCACCAAAATCACATCATCGATATCGCCCACGCTCAAGCCCGCATCTTTAACGGCCACTTTGCACGGCTCGATGGAGCGTTCGATTAAATCTTCCACCAGGCTTTCGAATTTGGCACGGGTGATTTTCATCGCCAAGTGTTTCGGGCCTGCGGCATCCATGGTGATGTAGGGCAGGTTGATTTCGGTTTGCTGGCTGCTGGAAAGCTCGATTTTGGCTTTTTCGGCGGCTTCTTTCAGGCGTTGCAGCGCCATCACATCGTTTTTCAGGTCGATGCCCTGTTCTTTTTTGAACTCGGCGATGATGTAGTCGATCAGGCGTTGATCGAAATCTTCGCCGCCCAAGAAGGTGTCGCCGTTGGTGGCCAGCACTTCAAACTGTTTTTCGCCGTCAATATCGGCAATTTCAATGATCGAAATATCGAAGGTGCCGCCGCCCAAATCATACACGGCGATTTTGCGGTCGCCTTTGGTGTTTTTATCCATACCGAAAGCCAGGGCGGCGGCGGTCGGCTCGTTGATGATGCGTTTTACGTCCAAGCCGGCGATACGGCCCGCGTCTTTGGTGGCTTGGCGCTGGCTGTCGTTAAAATAGGCCGGCACGGTAATCACGGCTTCGGTTACCGGCTCGCCCAAATAGGCTTCGGCGGCCTGTTTCATTTTGCGCAGCACTTCGGCGGAAACCTGCGGGGGCGACAGCTCTTTGCCCTGCGCTTTCACCCAGGCATCGCCGTTGGCGGCTTTCACAATGTCGAAAGGCATCAGGTCGATGTCTTTCTGAATTTCTTTGTCTTCGAATTTGTGGCCGATCAGGCGTTTTACCGCATAAATGGTGTTTTTTGCATTGGTTACGGCCTGACGTTTGGCCGGTGCGCCGACCAAAATTTCGCCGCCGTCCAAATAGGCGATAACGGAAGGCGTGGTGCGCGCGCCTTCGGCATTTTCAATCACTTTGGTTTGGCCGCTTTCTGAAATAGCCAAGCATGAGTTGGTTGTACCTAAGTCGATACCGATTACTTTTGCCATTGTGTTATTGCTCCTTAAATGATTTCTGAAATTCTATCCGGGCCTCTGCCCTGTCGGGTTGGTAAATAAGGTGTGTTTTTCACTTTTCAAGTATGCACACTTAAATTTTTTGACGAAATAATTATTTTTAATTCAATTATTTGATTTACTTATCCACAAGCCCGTCCTTACGCTTTGCTTTCAGACGGCCATTGATGCCCCAACCCTTAAGGCCGTCTGAAGTTGCTGCCTGCAAAACGGCTGAAACGGTGCTTTCAGTTGCCGCCCTCACCGCCTTCGGCCACGGTTACCATGGCGGGACGCAATACGCGGTCGGCCAGCCGGTAGCCTTTTTTCATCACGCCGACAACGGTATTGGGTTCTTGACCGCTTTCCACCACCTGCATGGCTTGGTGGAGGTGGGGGTCGAGTTTGTCGCCCGGCTGCGGGTTGATTTCGGTGATTTGGGTATGCTCGAAGGCTTTGTTTAATTCGTTCAATGTCATCTGCACGCCCGTTTTCAGCGCATCGAAATTGCCGCTCTGGTCGAGCAGCGCCATTTCCAGATAGTCTTTCACCGTGAGCATTTCGGTAGCGAATTTCTGGCCGGCGTATTTGTGTGCGGCTTGGATTTCCTCGGTATGGCGGCGGCGCAGATTCTGCTCGTTGGCCAAACCGCGCAGTTGTTCATCTTTCAACATACCTTCCAGCTCTGTGATTTTGGCTGCCAAATCTTCGTAAGAAGGCTGCTCCTGCACTTCTTCCTGCTCTGTTTGCAGCATTTCTGCAGCTTCGCTGTTTTCTACGGTTTGGTTTTGTTCGCTCATTTGGGTGAATCCTTTGCGGTTGGTTATTTCGACAGGGCTTTAATATAAGGCCGCCGGCAGCTTATTCAAGCCGCAATCTTTACGAAATCGTACAGGGGTTCAGGCCGTCTGAAAACAATGCCGGAATTCTCTACAGCCCTTTTCCACAATAAAAAACTGAGCTCTGTTGATCACAGAGCTCAGTTTCAGACGGCCTTTGTTTCTCTATTTCAAAGGCCCGGCATTATTCGGCCGCCAGCTCGGCGCGCAGTTTTTTGGTAACGGCCATCATCACTTCCAATTGCTCGGCGGTTTCTTTCCAGCCCCGGGTTTTCAGGCCGCAGTCGGGATTGACCCACAAACGCTCCACTGGCACCACTTCCATCGCTTTGCGCAGCAGATGCTCGATTTCGGCAGCGGTCGGTACGCGCGGGCTGTGGATGTCGTACACGCCCGGACCGATGTCGTTGGGGTATTTGAAATCGCCGAACGCGGTCAGCAGTTCCATATCGGAGCGCGAAGTTTCGATGGTGATCACATCGGCATCCATAGAGGCAATGGCCGGCAGAATATCGTTAAACTCCGAGTAACACATATGGGTGTGGATTTGGGTGCTGTCTTCGGCACCGCTGGACGACAGGCGGAAAGATTCGCAGGCCCAAGCCAGGTATTCGCTCCATTGCGCTTTTTTCAGCGGCATGGCTTCGCGGATGGCAGGCTCGTCAATCTGAATCACTTTGATGCCGGCTTTTTCCAAGTCCAACACTTCATCATTCAAGGCCAGCGCGATTTGTTTGGCCACCAGGCTCAGCGGCACATCATCGCGCACAAACGACCATTTGAACATGGTAACCGGGCCGGTAAGCATGCCTTTCATCGGGCGTTTGGTCAGCGTTTGCGCATAAGAAGACCAGTAAACGGTCATCGGCTCTGGGCGGGAAACATCGCCGAAAATGATCGGCGGTTTCACGCAGCGGCTGCCGTAGCTCTGCACCCAGCCGAACTGGGTGAAGCAGTAGCCCGCCAGTTGCTCGCCGAAGTATTCCACCATGTCGTTACGCTCGGCTTCGCCGTGCACGGGCACGTCCAATTCCAGTTTTTCCTGCACTTCCACGCAGTAGGCGATTTCTTTTTTCATCGCGGCATCGTAATCGGCGGCGCTCAACCCACCTTTTTTGAAGGCGGCGCGCGCTTGGCGGATTTCGGCGGTTTGCGGGAAAGAGCCGATGGTGGTGGTGGGCAGCACGGGCAGGTTCATCCAAGCCTGTTGGGCTTTGATGCGCTCGGCAAACGGTGATTTGCGCCGGTCGGCGCCTTCGGGCAGACCTGCCACGCGTTTTTGCACGGCTTCGTTGTGGATTTTTTTGTTGGTGGCGCGGTCGGCAGCGGCGGCATCGGAAGCGGAAACGGCTTCTTTCACACTGTCTTTGCCGTGGGCCAGGGCTTGTTTCACCACGCCCAGCTCAACCAGTTTTTGCGCGGCAAACGCCATCCACGATTTGATTTCGGCATCGAGTTTTTCTTCAACGGCCAAATCTTGCGGGCTGTGCAGCAGCGAGCAGGAGGGCGCGATCCACAGGTTGTTGCCCAGTTTGCCGGCAACGGGTTTGAGGGTGTCGATGACTTTGCTCAGATTGGCGCGCCATACGTTGCGCCCGTCTATCAGGCCGACCGACAGCACTTTGTTTTCCGGCCAGGCATCGGCAAACACCGCAAGTTGCTCGGGGGCGCGCACGGCATCGATGTGTACGCCGTGAACCGGCAGGTTTTTCAGCAGGTTGAGATGTTCGGCCACAGAAGCGAAATAGGTGCCGATGATGATGCGCACGCCGGTGTTTGCCAGTTCTTTATAGGTGTCGGCAAAGGCGTTCAGCCAGTTTTGATCGGCATCCACCGCCAGAATCGGCTCATCGATCTGAATCCAGTCCACCCCTTCGGCGGCCAGCTCGCGCAACAGTTGGGCGTAAACCGGCAGCAGTTTGGGCAAGAGGCTCAGGCGTTTGAAGCCTTCGTCTTTGGATTTACCCAGCCACAGCAGGGTGATGGGGCCGATGAGCGTGGGCTTGATGTCGTAGCCCTGCGCTTTGGCTTCTTTGATTTGGCCAATCAAACGGCCCGCATTAACCGAAAATTCGGTGTCGGCGTGCCATTCAGGCACGATGTAGTGGTAGTTGGTGTCGAACCATTTGGTCATTTCCATCGCAAACTGGGTGGCGTTGCCGCGCGCCAGTTGGAAATATTCGGACAGGGTCAGCCCGGCGGCATCGAAACCGAAGCGTTTCGGAACCGCGCCCAGTGTACACAGCAAATCGAGCACATGGTCGTAAAAAGAAAAATCGCCCACGGGCACCAAATCGGCACCGGCGGCTTTTTGGGCAGCCCAGTTGGCGCGGCGGATTTCGGCGGCAACGGCCTCGACTTCGGCTTCGGTTTTCGCGCCTTTCCAAAAGGCTTCTACGGCAAATTTCAGTTCGCGCTTCGCGCCGATGCGCGGATAGCCTGAGAGGTGAAAAGTATTCATAAGGTATCCTTTGCGGAAATATTCGGTGGAACAATTTGTCAATGCTGGATATTGACTGTTTTTACGCCGTATGGCAAACGCTAAATTTGCATGGGTTGATGAATGAAACTCATAAAGGCCGTCTGAAACTTTTTCAGACGGCCGCGAATCAAACATGGCTGTACCGCCAGCTTTCTGCCTTAAAAAATCAAACAGCCCCACTCAGCTGAAATACTCCCTCCTCCGACAGGCAGTCAAACAGCACAAACGATGCAGGCCGGCGGCAAACAGGCAGAATGCAGAGCCGCTATTTCAAATAAGCCGCCATCCTAGGCAGGCACACCAGCAATAGTCTGTCCAGCAGCCAAACCGCAGCAACAGC
Source organism: Neisseria sp. 19428wB4_WF04 (assembly GCF_015235335.1). NCBI lineage: Bacteria > Pseudomonadati > Pseudomonadota > Betaproteobacteria > Neisseriales > Neisseriaceae > Neisseria > Neisseria sp. 19428wB4_WF04. The sequence goes on along the minus strand of NZ_JADGLG010000013.1, from coordinate 20,881 downwards.
GGCAGCAGCAGTGGGGAAAACCACCGCCGATACCAGCAAAACAACAAGCAGCGTCTTGGGAGCGGCAACGTTTTTCTGCGGCGGCGGCAACAGCCCTGCGGCATTTTTGGGGCGGCGCTGCCACCACATTATCCAGCCGCTGACGCACATACCCACCACCGCCAGGCAAAACACCATGTTGAGTACCACGCTCCACCAACCCATCGTCCCCATATGAAAAGCAACGCCGGCGGCCATAAATTTGCCGAACGCGCTGTAATCGTTAAAGCGGATGTCGGCCAACACTTTGCCGCTGTAGCGGTCGATGTGTACGGTCCGGTCGGCCGTGGGGCTGGGGCTGTCGTAACTCATCGAATCACGGTTGAGCGTCCACACACCGGTTTTGCCTTTGGGGAAATACAGGTGGTAGCGGCCTTGAAATCCGCTTTCACGGGCGAAGCGGTCCACCGTATCCAGCGTTGGCGGCAGGCCGGGCGCAATACCTCCCACTCCTACCGTTGTGCCCGACTGCGGCATAGGGGTCAGCTCAAGAACCCAAGGGATTTCTTTGGTTTCGCCGTCATTGAGATCCCCATGTACAGGCACAACAGACTCAGGATCGGGTACCACACCCCATTTTCCGGCCGGAAACTGATTCCACGCCTGCACCGCCTTACCGCCCCAAATCCCTGCCCAAGCCATGCCCGACACACAAAACACCAGCAGCATCAAGCTGATCCACGTCCCAACCGAACCGTGCAGGCTGCGCCACCACGAACGTTTTTTGCCGAACGGCGAAACCAGCATCCTCGGCAGACTGCCCTGCTTCTGGTACCACAACCACCAGCCGCTGATAACCAGCAGAACCGTGAGTGCCGCTGCAGTTTCCAAAATATAGTCGCCAACACCGCCCAACAGCATATCACTGTGGATATTGTCCATCAGGTAATAAAAACCCTTGTTGCGCGGATAAGCGGCGGCCACTTCGGCGGTGTAGGGATCGACTGCCACCATCGTGGCTTTGCCGCTGCCGTCATTAACACGGAAAACGGCTACTGTATCAGCGGCACGCGGAGCAATATACTGCACCACCATACCCTGTGCCTTGTCAACGGCGTCCAGCGCTGCCTGCGCCTGTTGCGACAACGGCTTGGCAACCGTCTGAACGGCAACCTTCATCCTTTCGCCGTCTTTGCCGTAAATATTGGCGGTAAAAATCATGCCCAAGCCGGTGAGTGCCAACAAAATTAAAAAAGGTGTAACGAATACGCCCGCATAGAAATGCCAGCGCCAAACTGTAAAATAACGCTGTGCATCAGACTGGTCGCCGCAGCTTCGGCCTACGGGCTGCATGGTATTTTGCATTCTGCGCTCCTTAGGAAGCCCCGCACCGGCTGCCGGTGCAGGTTTTTCTCTTGATAGTGTCAGTAGAGATACAGATAAAGCACAAGCATCATACCAAAAGCGGGGCATTACGTTTTTGACGTAGCACAGATAGCGCAGCCCGGCGGCCCGGCAACCACTGCCTAGCGCACGGTTGCGAAAATGCTCCGCACACAGGGTCGGCCAAGTACGCCTTTTCGGAAGCTTCTTTTACTTGGTTGGCCGCACCCGGCAACTCCTGCACAATACCGCCGGATGGGTTTCCGGCACCAGATACACACTTGGTCTTTTTCCAAAGCAATGACCTCCACTGCCAGCGGGCTGCCCTATACCTCTCCGGCCGCCCGTCCTTCTCCACCGATGGTAGTGCTGCGAAACAAACGCAGAAAAATTTACACGAAGCCCAAACAAACGCAGCGTTTGTTTTCAGACGGCCTGCTGCCGAAAAATGCTATGATTCGGGTTTGCTGCAATTTTCCAAAGGAACGATGATGCCGCTGCTCGACAGTTTTAAAGTGGACCATACCCGTATGCACGCGCCTGCGGTGCGGGTGGCCAAAACCATGCGCACGCCCAAAGGCGATGATATTACCGTTTATGATCTGCGCTTTTGTGTGCCCAATCGGGAAATCCTGCCCGAAAAAGGCATACACACGCTGGAACATCTGTTTGCCGGTTTCATGCGTGAACACCTGAACGGCGCCGGTGTGGAAATTATCGATATTTCGCCGATGGGCTGCCGCACCGGCTTTTATATGAGCTTAATCGGTATGCCCGACGAAGCCCGTGTGGCCGATGCGTGGCTCGCTTCGATGCAGGACGTGTTAAACGTGCAGAATCAGAACGAAATCCCCGAGTTGAACGAATACCAATGCGGCACTTATCGAATGCACTCGCTGGCCGAGGCGCAGGCTATCGCCCGCAACGTGATCGAGCGCAAGGTAGGCGTAAACAAAAGTGAAGACTTAACGCTGGACGAAAGCCTGCTGGCCGATTGATGGCTGCGGGGCAGCATCAGGCCGTCTGAACCATGTTCAGACGGCCTGATGTTTTTATACCGCCTGCCACTCCAGCCAACACAAGGCAGACCGGGAACCATACGAAAACCATACCGCAGCGCGGGTTGGTGCCGTCATGATTCAAGGCAGCCGGCATGACGATATCGGTTGGTTTTAAAATACAGGCCTGCGCTTGCCGGGAACGGCGGCAGGGGTATTCAGACGGCAGCAGACCTTAGGGGCAGAACCCGCCCCTGCCGTCTGAAAAGATGCTTGCCGCTGCCATAATCGGGTTGCGCCTGAATAGCCTTTTCTCTATAAAAAGAAACTTGGAACCAAGCCCGAGTATGGCGTTGAAGCAAGAAACGCGCTTGAGGTTTCGGCCGGTTGCGGTAAAAGCAGCAGTGTTACCGGCAAGTATATGGCAGCCGTTAAAACATTTTTTGAGAATCCAGCAGCAGTGTTACCGGCCCGTTGTTGCACAAATCTACCTGCATATGGGTTTGAAAGCGGCCGGTTTCCACCGCAATGCCGTGTCTTCGCAACATGGCGGCCACCTGCCCGTAGAGTGCGCCGGCCTGCTGCGGCGGGGCGGCTTCCGAAAAAGACGGCCGTCTGCCGTTGCGGGCATCGGCATAAAGCGTGAATTGCGACACCAGCAAAACCGCACCGCCGGTGTCTTTCAATGAAAGGTTCAATTTGCCCGCACCGTCTTCAAAAATGCGCAGGTTGGCGGTTTTATCGGCAATGTAGCGGGCATCGCCCTCGGTGTCGCTGCGGCCTACGCCAAGCAGCACCACCAGGCCGTGTCCGATACTGCCTACGGTTTCGCGCCCGCTACCGTTTACCACATCTACGGCGGCACGGGTAACTTTCTGGATAACGGCTCTCATAATTTAAACGGTATTCTCCGACAGTCAAACCTAACAGCCTGAGGTATTTGCAAAATTTAAAAATACCGCCAGCGCGTTATTTGCCTTCATTCCCGCGCAGCCGGAAACCCCGGCCTTCGGCATCCAATGATTTGCTTCGCCAATATTTTTATTCGGACTTCTGTTTGCGCGGGAATGCGGTATTTCTGTTTTCAGACGGCCTCAAGATTTTGCAAAGGCCTCGGCCTGCATCAGACGGCTCAGCCCAACTCTGCTGCGGCTTGCAGCAATACATCGGCGGCCAGTATGCCCAAGTTGTTGGCTGCCAGCGAGCTGTCGCCGGTGAGCAGCTCACGGTCGCGGCATACTTCGCCGCTGATGCCGCTGTTGACCACGTTCATGCCCAGCTGCTGCAAACGCTCGGCCACCAGCCACGGCAGGCGGCCGGGCATATAACCGATGTCGATATTGGCGCCTTCGTCAAGCGCATCGGGGAACACGGCCAGATTGTAGCCGGCAAAGGGAAACGCGCCGTGTTCGGCAGCGGCAACCAGCGCGGCGGGGCCGTGGCAGAGTGTGATGATGCTGCGCTGCTGCGCCACGGCCCAGTTGAGAACCTGCGCCACTTCGCGGCTGTGGGGGATGGCGGTAAACGCGCCGTGTCCGCCGGGTATCAACACACCGATATAGGGCGAATCGGAGGCGGTGGCGCGCTCCAGCACATCGGCCAGTTTCAGCGGCTTTTGGAATTTGGGCAGATAGGTTGCAAAAATCTTCTGCACCGCTTCGTCTTCTTGGGGCATCGCCCACATTTCGAATTTGACCGAATTGCCCGAAAGGGTGCACACATCGATTTCAAAGCCCGCTTCGTGAATGTGCAGCATCGGCAGCAGGGTTTCTACAGGGTGGTTGCCGGTGGAAAACAGTTTGCCGTTCTGCATTTGCAGATAACGCTCATCGGTGCCTATCATCAAAACCCTGTATTTGCCGCCGGTGTAGGGTTGGTCGAACCGAAGGCCGGCAAAATCGGTTTTCGGCGCGGTGTAGCGGCTCAGGGAGTAAGGGGAGGGAAAATAAGCATTGTATTCGGCGTGGTCGGGTGTGGGGGCTTTGCTCGGTTCGCTCATGGTAAAACTCCTGATATGGGTAGAAGTTTTGTCATGCCTTGGGCAGACGCAGTATCAGGCATTGTCCGGTTTGGCGGGCGCACTCCTGCCAAACGGCGGTATTATACCCCTAAACAAAACTGCCTGCCGTTCAGACGGCCTATATTGCGAATCCTCCCTATATTCCGGCACAAGGCAACAGGCTGCAAACCATACGGAGCCGACTCTGCTGCTCGGGTGGCCGGCAAAACCGTTCCCTTTTGAATCAAGGCGCAGCAACGGAGATTAAGCGGCTCACGATAGCGGTGCCTGTAAAGGGAACCCTGCAACACCAAGCAAACAGTGGCTTTCGGCGATGGCAAAACCGGGCGGCAAAACTGCCCCGCTTGGATTTTCAGGCACAACGCCCGCACCGGATTTTTCCTGAACAATCATCAGTTTGTATATTTTTCAACACAGATTTGCCGCCGCCCTTGCAGGTACGCCGCATCAGTTTGCCGCTTTTTCAGACGGCGTATCCCCGGCTGGTTTTTTCGGAGGGCTTCCACCGCATCCGCCACCGCTGCAATGCTTTCAGACGGCCGCAGGCCTGATGGGCGCAGCCTGCCGAAACGGCCGCCCGTCTGCCCGATAAAACCGCTCAGGGTAAAAGCCGCTGCATCACAGCCCGCAGACCACCTCGCCCAGCCTGCGGTGATTGTTTGCCGCCGCATTTTTCTGCATAATTGAAAAATTCTGTAAACAGGAACATAAAACTATGTCTGCCAAACCCCCAACGCTGATAGGCGGCGCGCTGATTATCACCGGCACGGTGATCGGTGCAGGTATGTTTGCCAACCCCACGGCCACCGCCGGCATTTGGTTTGCCGGCTCGCTGGCGGTGCTGGTTTACACCTGGTTTTCCATGCTTGCCTCCGGCCTGATGCTGCTCGAAGTAAACACACACTATCCCCACGGTGCCAGCTTCGACACCATGGTGAAAGATTTGCTCGGCAAAAGCTGGAACACGGTCAATAATCTGGCTGTGGCGTTTGTGCTTTACCTGCTCACCTATGCCTATATTTTTGTGGGCGGCGACCTGACCACCAAAGGTTTGTCGCAGCTGGCGGGAGAAAGCGTGGGCGCGGCGGCGGGGCAACTGGTGTTTTTTGCCGCGCTGGCACTTTGCGTGTGGCTCTCCACGCGGCTGGTAGACAGAATCACCGGCATTTTAATCGGCGGCATGATATTAACGTTTTTCTGGGCAACGGGCGGTCTCTTGGGCGATGTGAAACTGCCGGTTTTATTCGACACTCAGGCCGCCGAAAACACGCGCTACTGGATTTATGCCGCCGCCGCGCTGCCGGTGTGCCTGGCCTCGTTCGGCTTTCACGGCAATGTGTCGAGCCTGCTGAAATATTTCAACGGCGATGCGCCCAAAGTGGCGCGTGCGCTCAAAGCAGGCACCCTGATTGCGCTGGCAGTGTATGTGCTGTGGCAGTTGGCGGTACACGGCAACCTGCCGCGTCATGCCTTTGCGCCGGTGATTGAAGCAGAAGGGCAGGTATCGGTGCTGATTGCGGAGCTTTCGCGCTTTACCGACACGGGCAGCATGGAAACCGCGCTGTCGTGGTTTGCCTATATGGCCATTGCCACTTCGTTTCTGGGCGTTACCCTCGGCCTGTTTGATTTTCTGGCCGATATGTTCAAATGGGGCGACAATGCCCCGGGGCGCGCCAAAACCGCCGCGCTCACCTTTCTGCCGCCGCTGGTCTGCTGCCTGCTTTACCCCACGGGCTTTGTAACCGTTATCGGCTATGTGGGGCTGGCCGCCACCGTGTGGACGGCGTTCACGCCCGCGCTGCTGCTGTGGCGCGCCCGCCGTAAGTTTCCCAAACCGGCAAGCTACCGCATCGGCGGCGGCAGGTTGCTGATTGCCTGGGTGCTGCTGTTTGGCGCAGCCAATATTGCCGCACAACTGCTGAGCCGTTTCGAGCTGGTTCCGGTGTTCCGGGGCTGACAATGCAGGCAGTTTGGCTTTTGCCTGTCTTACACGTTTCTGATAGCGGCTCCCTTTCATTTTCGCGGCACAAGGCAACAAACCGAAAACCATACAGACAATACAAACCGGCTCTGCTGCCGCTTGGGTGGCCGGCAAAACCGTTCTCTCGAACCCGGCGCAGTAATGCTGCAACGCAAATAAAGCGGGCTCACCCTATACGGTACGCCCGGCTCATATTCTTGCACTCTGATGCCTTTGCAAAAACACCTTAAGGCCGTCTGAAAAGCTTATTTGCCGTTATTCCCGTGCAGTCGGAAATAACGGCAAATCACTTGAATATTTTTAAATGATTTCGGCCTCTATAAATAAACGGCTGCATTTTCAGACGGCCGAAATATGCAGAACCACCATACCGCTCCACTACCCTTTCACCAGCCGGCAAAGCCCCAGATAGAACGCCGCAACAGAATAAACAGGTTCACCACATACGCCCCGACCCGCTTCCATTCTTGCAGCCCGATACCCGGATAAGCCCACCTTAGGCCGTCTGAAAGGCTTATCTACCGCATTACCGCCCAAGCAGAAATGTGGCAACAAACTTCTTGCGATGTTTTTAAATTTTGCAGATCCCGGCCTTGATAAAAACGGCTGCATTTTCAGACGGCCAAAGTATGCAGAAACACCATACCGCTCCGCTACCCTTTCACCAGCCGGCAAAGCCCCAGATAAGCCGTCAGAACCACATTCATCATCAGCGCATAGATCACCGCCGGCAGCGCAAACGCCTCATTGTTTAACACAAACGGGCTGCCGGCAACGGCAATCGCCTGCGCCGCATTCTGCATCCCCACCTCAATCACAATCGTGCGCCGCTGCCTGCCCGGCAGCCCCAACCCTGCCGCCAACAGCCCGCCCAGCCCCATCGCCGCCACAATCAACAGCGACACCATGCCCGCCAGCGCGGCAAAATGCTGCACGATAATCTGCCGGTTCGCCGCAAAAAACACCGCCGCCAACACCACCAACGCCGGAAACGCCGCCTTATCCAAACCCTTTTTCGCCTTTTGCGCGAAATCAGGCCGGGCATAGCGCACCACCATACCCAAAAGCAGCGGCAGCAGCACCAACACCACGTTCTGCACCAAAAGCTGCCCCACCGGCAACTTCACCGCCGCACCGCCCAACCCTGCCGCATCCAGCGCATACAGCAGCACCGGCGGAATGGTAAACACCGTGATAATGCTGCTTGCCACCGTAAGCACAATCGAAAGCGGCACATCGCCTTTGGCCAATGCCGTGAAAATATTCGATGACGAGCCGCCCGGCGAGCAGGCAATCAGCACCAGCCCCACCATCAGATAAGGCTCAGGCCGAAACAGCCACACCACCAGCCCGGCCAGCAGCGGCAACAGCACAATCTGCGCCGATACCCCCGCCAACACCGCCTTCGGCTGCCTCACCGGCACCGCAAAATCCGCAGGCTTGAACGACAAGCCCAAGCCGAACATCAGTAACAGCAAAACCGGCAACACAATAAAAACAGGGTTCATAACATTCCGCTTAAATTTAAAAACAGGATTTTTTCGGGATTTGCAATATGCAGAACCACAATTTTAGCATTGACCGAAACCGCAAAACGGCCACGGCCTTAAGGCTCCAATCCCTAAAAAAACTGCCTGAAAGCATTGCAGATATCCGTATTCCGCCACATCCGTCTCTGCCTCACTGTATCTCATAGCCAATCCACTTTATTTCCGTTACCGCGTTGCTGAGCCTCAGTTTAAAGAAAATTAAAGAGAACGGGTTTTGGTTTTGTCAGAAAGCCGTCTGAAAAACAGCTTTCAGACGGCCTGAGAGATTTGAATTTGATTAAAGTTTAAAAAAATATTGGTTTTTAACTATATTCGCCTTGCTTCTTCTGTGGAGTGCGTGCCATTTGTACGCACACACTATACAGACAGGCTAATTTTGCCATATGTACTGATGTTAGGCTATTTTCCAACTGTCTAATTTATACAAATATAGTTTTTTGATATAGGTTGGAGGAATTGAGAGTTTATTACTAAACACTTCTCAGACAGCTCGGATAATTTTTTATGTTCAGTTTCTTTTTTAGTTATGTTACTTACTTCAACAGGACAAAAAACTTTGGTGCTGCCTAAATTCCAAGCCATATAACCATAGAGTGCATTATTTCTATACTCAGCTATGGCACAGCGGTTGGGTGCCTCGAATATCTGTTTCAAACGTTGCAAATCTTTAGGCCCAATTCCACTACTCTCTTGAGAACCATCATTTTTTTGAAAGTTATTATGCAACAGATACCAGGAAGCATTTTGAGGCAGCTCGACAAATCTAACGACATTGAGAGTATATGCTAAAAAGTTATTGTGAAAAGGCACAAAAAACAAAGTGAATACAAATAAAAACAGCGTACAGCCGGTTGGAATCACGTAATGCTTATATTGCCGTACTTTCGTATGGTTGGTTGCAAAATTTGCAACCAACCATAGATTTAAAATTAATAACAACCCAACTGCACAGAGATAAAAAAGCTGAAAATTACTTTCAGGCATCCAGCTTATTAATAAAATAAAAATTAATAATGGGTAAAGTGCCATAAAAGCAGAGATAATAAAGAGAAGCGGTATAAATAAGAGACAAATTTTCCATTCCTTCCAAAAAGATTTAGAAATGGATTTTAAAAAATATAAGGGAATAACAATTGACAATATCATTGTTATAAATATCATATATTTTAAAAAAACCTTAGGGAAAGAATCGCTTATCCATATTGAAATAACAAATATTATATAAATACCAATGGCGGCACCAGCGACCAAAACAGTAATGGAGCTTTATACCATCGGCTTTTCATAAAATTCAATATTAATGCTGCTTCTTTAAAATCATCCCAAAAATTAAAGATAAAGCAAGGAGCCGCAAAACTGGTAAATACCAGCAATATAAATATTCCAAACACAAAAATAACAGCAGTTAAGCTTGACGGCTGGTTGATAATTTCAGCGAATATGCTGCGAAATCCTATGGTATTGAGATAAAGAAATGAAATAATGCCGCCCAATACCATTCCAAAAATCGTACTTAACGAAACTATTTGAACTATATCGGTCAGTATATTTTTATTCCCATCATAACAATAAATCTTAACTGATTTTCGGTTAAGGGCCACTTTCTTAGTTCTAAAAATATTTCTAGAAAGGTTTTTTCTCAGTTTTGCCATGGATTTCTCTTTGATATTAAGATGATTAATTTTTATATCAGTTGTTATGTATCTATAAAATTCTCCAGCTGCTCTTAGACAATCTCAAATCAATGCGCCTCTTCCCAATTCTCTCCCACGCCCACTTCGGCGGCCAGCGGCACGTTTAGCCGGCCGTCTGCCACGTCAGCCATGATTTCGGGCAGTTTCTGCTTCACCAATTCCAATTCCGCTTCGGGCACTTCTAGCACCAACTCATCGTGCACCTGCATAATCAGGCGGCTTTGCAGGCCGTCTGAAACGAGCCAGTTGCGCACGTTTATCATGGCGCGTTTGATGAGGTCGGAGGCGGTGCCCTGCATGGGGGCGTTGATGGCAGCGCGTTCGGCGCCGGCGCGCTGGTTGGCGTTGGCGGCGCGGATGTCGGGCAGGTAGAGGCGGCGGCCGAACAGGGTTTCTACATAGCCCTGCGCGGCGGCCTGCTCTTTGGTGCGCTGCATATAGTCGGCCACGCCGGGGTAGCGGGCGAAGTAGCGGTCGATAAAGTTTTTGGCAGAGAGATTATCGATGCCCAGCGATTTAGCCAGCCCGTATTGCCCCATGCCGTAGATCAGGCCGAAGTTGATGGTTTTGGCGTAGCGGCGCTGCTCGCTGCTGACGCTTTCGTGAGCCACACCGAACACTTCGGCGGCGGTGCGGCGGTGTACATCTTCGCCGTTTTGAAAGGCGGCCAGCAGGGTTTTGTCGCCGGAGAGGTGCGCCATGATGCGCAGTTCGATTTGCGAATAGTCGGCGGATACGATTACGCTGCCGGCGGGGACGGTGAAAGCGCGGCGCACGCGGCGGCCTTCGGCAGTGCGGATGGGAATGTTTTGCAGGTTGGGGTTGCTGCTGGCGAGCCGGCCGGTGATGGCAACGGCCTGGGCATAAGTGGTGTGTACGCGGCCGGTTTGCGGGTTAATCATTTCAGGCAGTTTGTCGGTGTAGGTGGATTTGAGTTTGGCCAGGCCGCGGTTTTGCAGAATGATTTTCGGCAGCGGGTAGTCGGGCGCGAGCTGTTCGAGTACGGCCTCGTTGGTGGAAATGCCGCCGGAAGCGGTTTTTTTCAGCCCTTTGGTGGGAATGCCCATGGTGTGAAACAGAATTTCCTGCAATTGTTTGGGCGAGTTGAGGTTGAAAGGCTGGCCGGCGATTTGGTAGGCCTGCTGCTCGAGCTGCAACAGTCCGCTGCCGAGTTCGCGGCTTTGGCGGGCGAGTTCGCCCGGGTCGATCAATACGCCGTTGCGCTCCATCTCAAACAACACCTGCGCCACCGGCAGCTCCATATTTTCATACATTTCAAGCTGTTCGGCATCCATGCGCGCTTTGAGCCAGCTTTCGATGCGCAGGGCGAAATCGGCATCTTGGGCGGCATATTCGGCGGCCTGCTCCAACGCCACATCGGCAAAAGAAATCTGCTTCGCGCCTTTGCCGCACAGCGATTCATAAGTGATGGTGGGCAAGCCGAGCCAGCGGGAGGCCAATTCATCGAGGCCGTGCCCCAAATGGCTTTCGAGAATATAAGAGGCGAGCATGGCATCGCCGGCAATGCCGTTCAAGGTAATGCCGTAGTTGGCGAAAATATGTTGGTCGTATTTAAGGTTTTGACCGGTTTTTTTGAGCGCGGCATTCTCCAAATGCGGTTTCAGACGGCCTAAAACATTATTTAAATCAAGTTGCTCTGGCGCAGCGGTGGGGCTGTGCCCGAGCGGGATATACACCGCATCGCCCGGCGCAAAAGCGATGCTGACGCCCACCAGCCGCGCATCCATCGGGTTGAGCGAGGTGGTTTCGGTGTCGATGCCGATGGCTTCGGCTTGGGATAATCTGTCCAGCAGGGCGGCGAACTGGGCTTCGGCGGTAACCGCTTGGTAATCCAACACGGCAGGCGCGGGGGCAGTTTGCGGCAAGCCGTCTGAAAGGTTTTCAGACGGCCTCTCAGCCGCCAACGCTGCCTGTCCGCCGATATGGGCGGTGTCCAACAAATCTCCGCTGCCTTCGTGCATACGCTCTTGGGCTTCTTTCAGCCAGCTGCGGAAATTCAGGCGTTTGAATTCCACCGCCAGCTGCGCCCATTGCGGCGGGCGGCGGCGCAGGCTTTCGAGGCCGTCTGAAAGCTCGGCGTGCAGATCGACATCGGTTTTGATGGTAACCAGCCGGTAAGACAAGGGCAGTTGCGGCAGCGCGGCTTGCAGGTTTTCGCCCACCTTGCCTTTGATTTCGCCCGCGTGCGCCATCACGTTTTCGAGCGTTCCGTATTGCTCCAGCCATTTCGCCGCCGTTTTCGGGCCGCATTTCTCCACCCCCGGCACGTTGTCCACCTTGTCGCCCATCAGCGCGAGATAGTCGGTGATTTGGCCCGGGTGCACACCGAATTTGGCTTTTACGCCGTCAATATCCAGCGTTTCGTTGCTCATGGTGTTCACCAGCGTAACGTGTCCGCCCACCAACTGCGCCATATCTTTATCACCGGTGGACACCACCACCTTCCAGCCCGCTGCTTCTCCCTGTTTGGCCAAGGTGCCGATAACATCATCGGCTTCCACATCGGGTACCACCAGCACCGGCCAGCCCATCAGCCGCACCATTTCCGGCAGCATTTCCGCCTGCGGGCGCAACTCATCGGGCATCGGCGGGCGGGTGGCTTTGTAGTCGGGAAACATTTGGTGGCGGAAGTTTTTTCCTTTAGCATCAAACACCACCGCGCAATAGTCGTGCGCATAATCGGCGCGCAGGCGGCGCAGCATATTGAGCACGCCGTAGAGCGCGCCGGTGGGCGTGCCGTCAGGTGCGGTTAAGGGGGCCATCGCGTGAAAAGCGCGGTAGAGATAGGAAGAACCATCAACGAGAAGCAGGGTTGGAATCATGATATTCAGGCCGTCTGAAAAATAGAAAAAACAGAGGGGATTATAAAGGAAAAGGCCGTCTGAAAGGTTTCAGACGGTCTGTAACCTTGCGGCAGGCAGGGTTTTTCAGCCTTGAGCCTCCGGGCAGGCCGCCTTATAATCCGCACTGCGCAAGCGCCTGCCGCCTGCGCCATCCCTTAAGGGAGTAGCCATCCGGCCCGTTCAGGCGGCCGGAACCGCTGTCAACACAATTGCCTTGCAGGCGTGGCAGCGGTATCTCCGCCCGCAACCGGAGACAGGCAAGACTTAAGGCACGCAAACCCCCGCGCGGGCGGTGTTTGCCGTGCTTTCGGTCTGCCCGCAACGGTTTGGGGTGTTTCAATGGAAGCCTTTTTCTCTTCTGCCCTAGGCGTGGCCATCGCCGAAATCGGCGATAAAACCCAACTGCTGGCCTTGTTTCTCGCCGCCCGTTTCGCCCGCAAAAACGCGATTGCGGCGGGCATTTTCACCGCAACCCTGCTCAACCATGCCGTTTCTGCCGTGTTCGGCGTGTGGCTGGCACAAACCGTGCCGCCCGAAGTGATGAAATGGATTGTCGGCCTGAGCTTTATTGCGGTCGGCCTGTGGCTGCTTTTGCCCGACCCTCCCGGCGGCCCCGACAACCGCTGGCTGAAATACGGCGCGTTCGGCGCCACTGCGGCGCTGTTTTTTCTGGCCGAAATCGGTGATAAAACGCAGATTGCCACCGTGCTTTTGGCTGCCCGATACCAAGAAATGTTCGGGGTGGTGGCAGGCAGCACACTCGGCCTGATGCTCGCCAGCCTGCCGGCGGTGTATCTGGGCGAAACACTGATGAAAAAAATCCCTCCCAAAGCCGTGCGCCTGTCTGCCTGCGCCCTTTTCTGCATTTTGGGCGCGGCAACCCTGGCCGGCGGCGGCATTTCCCTGCAATAAAGGCCGTCTGAACAATATTTTCCTGATGATTGCCGGTTGCGCCCTCAATTTTGCCCCCTGCCGAACACATAGTGTTGCCCTTCTCCGCCGAATGTTTCAGACGGCCCGTGCGCCTGATTGTGAAAACTTTACATCACTATAGAGGCGGATCAAACCGCTCAGAGCGGAATTGCCGCCGTTTGTTGGCCGCCAACCGGCCATAAAACACTTTTACAGACAATATGGTTATAATCCGCACCCTGCTGTTTCCGTATTCCATCACAACACATTACATGAAACCGTTTCTCTGCTGCATCGCCGCAGTTTTCACTGCATCGGCCGCCCTTCCCGCGCAGGCGGCAACCTATATCTGCAAAGACGGCGGCCGCGCCGTTTACTCCACCATACGGCTCAATGCCGGCTGCACACTCTCGCAGATGGACGGCACCGTAACCCTGCCCGCCGGCAGCATCGCGCTCCCCGGCCAATCCGAAAACGCTTGGGAATCCGAGCAGCCTGCCCACGACATCAAAATCGCGCCTTCCGCGCGCGACACCACCGTTACCAACACTGCCGAAGCCGCTTCGCCTTCGCTGCAGGTGAAAATCCGCAACAATAAAGCGAAAAAGCAGACGCCGCGCAAACCGATTGTGGTGCCGCACATTACAGCCGCCCCTGCCAAACAGCAGCTTTCGCGCCATCAGATTCTGCAAAACGAAATCCGCAACGAGCAAGCCGCACTGGTGCGCGCCAACGCCCAGTTGAGCATTGCCAAGAAAAAAGGCGACAAAGCCAAAACCTCACGCCTGCAGCAGGAAATCCGCGACCGCGAAGCCAGCATCCGCGCCATTCAGGCCGAGATGAAACGCTGATGCGCGGTTGGTTTGACAAACCGTCAGGCCGTCTGAAAACATTCAGACGGCCTGACGGTTGATAAAGGCTTGGAAACACAGCAGCACTGCCCTATTGCCGCAAACCACCTGCTCCGTTACAGTTCGGCTGCATCTTAAATGCCGGCCTGCAGCCTGCCTGATGCCTAACCTATGAATCCGCCACAGCCATCCGGTTCCGGTTTTCCCTGCCTGATGCCGGTTTCAACCGTTCGCTCCCCCCTTTCGGACTCCTTATTCTGCGTCTTTAAAACCGCGCTTCAAATGCACCATCAATAATGCCACCGCTGCGGGGGTTACGCCGGAAATGCGGCCGGCCTGCCCCACGGTTTCGGGGCGGTGCAGGTTGAGCTTCTGCTGCACTTCTGCCGAGAGGCCTTTCACTTTGCCGTAGTCGATATGTGCGGGCAGCCTGAGCTGCTCCAAATCTTTGCGGCTGCCGATTTCTTCGTTTTGGCGGTCGATATAGCCCTGGTATTTCACTTGGATTTCCACCTGCTCCGCTACATCGGCGGCCAGGTTTTCAGACGGCCGCGCGCCCGCCAGCGTCATCAGATCGGCGTAACCGATATTGGGGCGGCGCAGCAGATCGTGCAGGCTGGCCTCGCGCGACAGTGTTTGGCCGAACACGCGCAGCTGCTCGCTTTCGGGCAGTTTCTGCGGCGTGTACCATGTGTTTTTCAGCCGCTGGATTTCGCGCTCGAGCTGTTCGCGCTTTTCGTTAAACGCCCGCCACTGGGCTTCGCAAACCAGCCCGAGGCGGCGGCCGGTTTCCGTGAGCCGCATATCGGCATTGTCTTCGCGCAACTGCAGGCGGTATTCGGCGCGGCTGGTAAACATGCGGTAAGGCTCGTTTACGCCTTGGGTAATCAAATCGTCCACCAACACGCCCAAATAAGCCTGCCCGCGCTGCAGCAGCAGCGGCTCTTGTTCGCGCACATACTGCACGGCGTTTGCGCCGGCCAGCAGGCCTTGTGCCGCCGCTTCTTCGTAGCCGGTGGTGCCGTTGATCTGGCCGGCGAAAAACAGGCCGGCAACGGTTTTGGTTTCCAGGCTGGCTTTGAGGTTGCGCGGGTCGAAATAATCGTATTCGATGGCGTAGCCGGGGCGCAGGATATGGGCTTTTTCCAAGCCTTTCATGCTGCGCACCAGCGCCAGTTGGATGTCGAACGGCAGGCTGGTGGAGATGCCGTTGGGGTAGTATTCGTGAGTGGCGAGCCCTTCGGGCTCGAGAAAAATCTGGTGGCTTTCTTTATCGGCAAAGCGGTTGATTTTGTCTTCTATCGAGGGGCAGTAACGCGGCCCGGCGCCTTCGATTTTGCCGGTAAACATCGGGCTGCGGCTGAAACCCGAGCGGATAATCTCGTGGGTGTGCAGATTGGTGTGGGTAATCCAGCAGGAAACCTGGCGCGGATGCATGGCAGCGCTGCCGCGCACGGAAAACACCGGCACAGGCGTATCACCGGGCTGTTCGGCGAGTTGTGAGAAATCGATGGTGCGCCCGTCTATGCGCGGCGGCGTGCCGGTTTTCAGACGGCCCTGCGGCAGGCTAAGCTCTTTCAGACGGCCCGACAACCCCTGCGCGGCAGGGTCGCCGGCGCGGCCGCCGGCATAGTTTTGCAGGCCGATATGGATTTTGCCGGCCAGAAACGTGCCGGCGGTCAATACCACCGCGCGGGCTTTGAATTCCACGCCCATCTCGGTTTTCACGCCCGCTGCGCGGCTGCCCTCCAGCGTGATGTCTTCCACCGACTGTTGGAAAATTTCGAGATTCGGCTGGTTTTCGAGCATACCGCGTATGGCCGCTTTATAGAGAATGCGGTCGGCCTGCACGCGGGTGGCGCGCACCGCCGCGCCTTTGCTGGCGTTAAGGCGGCGGAACTGGATGCCGCTCTTATCGGCAGCCAGCGCCATTGCGCCGCCCAGCGCATCGACTTCGCGCACCAAATGGCCTTTGCCGATGCCGCCGACAGAGGGGTTGCACGACATTTGGCCGAGGGTTTCGATATTGTGGGTGAGCAGCAGGGTTTGCGCGCCCATGCGGGCGGCAGCCAGCGCGGCTTCGGTGCCGGCATGGCCGCCGCCGACCACGATTACATCGTAGGTTTTGGGGTAAATCATGATGTCGGATACGTTGAAAAAACAGTATGGTTATATGATGCGCTTTCAAGGCCGTCTGAACCTTTCAGACGGCCTTGTCTGTAAAAACAACGGCAGGCCTGCCCGCTTATTCGAAATTCAACACGGCAGAAGTGTAAACGTTTTGCACATCGTCCAAATCTTCGAGCGCATCGATGAGCTTCTGCATTTTATCGGCATCTTCGCCGCTCAGCTCGGTTTCGTTTTGCGCGCGCATGGTAACGTCGCCGTCTTCCGATTGGAATCCTGCCCCTTCGAGCGCGGCTTTCACGCCCGCCCAATCGTTGGGGGCGGTGATGACTTCGATGGAGCCGTCATCGTTGGTCACCACGTCTTGCGCACCGGCTTCCAGCGCAGCTTCCATCAGCGCATCTTCGTCTGTTTCCGGCGCAAACAGCAGATAGCCCTGATGCACGAAATTGAAGGCCACGCAGCCGTCTGTGCCGAGGTTGCCGCCGTTTTTGTTGAAAGCATGGCGCACATCGGCCACGGTACGGGTTTTGTTGTCGGTGAGGCAGTCCACCATCAGCGCGGCACCGCCGATACCGTAGCCCTCGTAGCGCAGCTCGGTGTATTCCACGCCTTCCAGATTGCCGGTGCCTTTGTCGATGGCGCGTTGGATGTTGTCTTTGGGCATATTGTTGCCGGTGGCCTTGTCCACCGCCAAGCGCAAGCGCGGGTTGGATGCAGGGTCGCCGCCGCCCATTCTGGCGGCAACGGTGATTTCTTTGATCAAGCGCGTGAAGA
This sequence comes from Neisseria sp. 19428wB4_WF04, assembly GCF_015235335.1. Classification (NCBI taxonomy): domain Bacteria; kingdom Pseudomonadati; phylum Pseudomonadota; class Betaproteobacteria; order Neisseriales; family Neisseriaceae; genus Neisseria; species Neisseria sp. 19428wB4_WF04. Next base: position 3,745 of record NZ_JADGLG010000013.1, on the reverse strand, counting down.
TTTTGCCGCGTTTGGCATCCTGACGGCTTTTACGGTGTTGGATATTCGCCCATTTGCTGTGGCCGGCCATGATTTTCCTTTCAGTTTCTCAATTTTTGCAACCGGCCGGTGGCGGCCGGTTATTTTTAAAGGCCGCTATTTTAGCATAACCGTGAATCTGCATATTTCCGATAAGGCCGGGCAATGCCGTCCGATACGCAAAGTGCAGCACCCGCAGCAAAAACGTGCGGCTTCACCGGGCGGGGGCGCATGTTCGAACACCGGTCTTGATTTCAGACGGCCTGTAACCATATTGGGGCCATCTGAAAAACCGATCAGGAAACGTTTTCATGACAACCCTACCCTCTGCCGCAACTGCCCGCAGCGCCGATTGCCGCACCCGTTTTATTTTCGACAATATGGCCGTACGCGGCCAGCACGTGCGCCTGGAGGGCGTGTGGCGGCACATCGCCGGCCAGAAACGCTACCCTACCGCCATCCGCCGCGCCTTGGGCGAGCTGCTGGCTGCCGGTGCGCTGCTTTCGAGCAACCTGAAAACCGAAGGCACGCTGATTATGCAGGTGCAGGGGCAGGGCCGCCTGAAAATGCTGGTGGTGGAAGCCACATCTGCCGGCACCTGCCGCGCCACTGCCCGATGGGACACGCAGTCGGCCATAAACAATGATGAAAACCTGCACAGCCTGCTGGGCGGAAACGGCATTTTTGCGATTACCCTGCAACCGCAAGAGGGCGAACCGTGGCAGGGGGTGGTGCCGCTCGAGGGCGAGGGCATTGCGCAAATGCTGATGAACTATATGAAACGCTCGGAACAGCTCGACACCTACATCACGCTGGCCGCTTCCGATGAAGCCTGCGGCGGCCTGCTGGTGCAGCGTCTGCCCGAGTCCGCCCCCGATCCCGAATCTTGGGAACACGTTGGCACGCTCGTGCAAACCGTGAGCGCAAAAGAGCTGGTGCAGTTAGACGCGCACAGCCTGCTTTACCGCCTGTTCCACCAAACCCCGCCGCGCGTGTTTGATGCCGAGCCCATCGAATTTGCCTGCACCTGCTCGCGCGGCAAGGTCAGCGATATGCTGCTGATGCTGGGCGGCGAAGAAGTCGGCTCGGTTTTGGAAGAACAAGGCAGCGTGGAAATCGACTGCGATTTCTGCAGCGCCCGCTATGTGTTTGACGAAACCGACATCAGCGCGCTGTTCGGCACGGATCCTGCCGCCGCCGTGTGCAGCGGAGGGGCGCGGGTTCAATAATGCCAAAAACCGTTGGGGGTCGTCTGAAACAGCTTTCAGACGGCCTTTGCCTTTCAAGTCAACTTGTCGCCTGAGATCTTTGCAAAATCCCTTTCAGCATCTTAAAACCTCTGCGCCATGCTCGGGCTTGACCCGAGCATCTTTTCGTTTCAAAAGAAATATCAGATACCCGCGTCAAGCCCGGGTATGACGGAACATAAATCAATTCAGGATGAAAACGCATTTTGCCAAGTCCTCCGGCTGCGTGGTTTTCAGACGGCCTTCTCCTGTTTATCGGCGGCATCCAGCAATACAAACACCAGCAAAGCCGACAACATCAGCCCCGCCGTGAGTACCATCGCGCTGTCGTGGTTTTCTGCGCCCGCCGTACCGAGATAGCGGTAAATCAGGGTGGTGAGCGTTTGCCATTCGGGGCGCGACAGAAACAGAGTGGCGGCAAATTCGCCCACACAGGTGGCAGCGGCCAAAGCCAGCCCTCGCCTTAAAGCGGGCAGCAGCAGCGGAGCGGTAACGGTTAAGGCCGTCTGAAACGGCGTGGCGCCCAAGCTGCGGGCGGCGGCGGCATAACCGGCGGGCAGTGCGTCCCACGCAGCGAGCAGGTCTTTGGCGATAAAGGGATAGGCCAGCAGGGCATAAGCGGCCACCAACAGCGGCAGCGATGCCGTCCATTCGGGGTAAAGCAGCAGCAGCCCGAAGGCCACGCACACGGGCGACACCATAAACGGCAGAAACGTCAGCGTGCGCACCCATGCGGCGCGGCGGGCCAAAGCCGCGTGCAGCACGCCCAGCAGCAAGGCCGACAACATTGCGCCGAAAGTGAAGCGCAAAGTGTTCCACAACGCGTGCAGCGTGTCGGCCTGCCGCCACACCTGCCAGGCATCCCCTGCCTGCGCTGCCCGCCACCACACGGCCACCAGCGGCAGGGCGCAGCAGACGGCCAAAAGCAGCAGCGAACCTGCCAGCAGGGCTTTGGCAGCCGGCGTGCGCGGCGGAGAGGGCGGCAGCGGCCGGATGGTGCGGCCCGAAGCAGTCAGGCGGCTGAAACGCGCATACAGCACCCCCGCCAGCGCAGTAACCGCCAACACCAGCCACACCAACACCGAAGCCTGCGCCATATCGAGCTCATAGGCAATCAGTTGGTAGATTTCCACTTCTACCGTGGCATAACGGCTGCCGCCCAGCAGCAGTGCCAGCCCGAAACCCGAAAAACAATATAAAAACACCAAACACACGCCGCCTGCCAGCCACGGCTGCAACACGGGGCGTTCGACATGCCAAAAACGCTGCCATGTGTTTGCACCCAAAGTCTGCGCCGTGTACAGCCGCGCCGCAGGCACCTGCACCAACCCCTGATACGCCGCGCGCACCAGCACGGGCAGATTGAAAAATACATTGCCGTAAAGCAGCAGATAGGGCGTGTCTTCCCAGCCCGCCCACAACAGGCCGTGCGGGCCGAACAACGCCAGCACGCCCATGCCGGCCACCAGCGTAGGCATCACAAACGGCAGCATCAGCAGGCGCAGAATCCAAAGCCGCCCGCGAAACTCCAGCCGCGCCAAAACCCAAGCCGCCGACACCCCAGCCGGCAGCACCAACGCGCAGGTAGCCGCCGCCTGAAGCGTGGTCCAGCCGATACGCCACTGTATGTATCCGTCCTGCAGCACCTGCCATGCCGCCGCGCCGCCTTCATAAAACGCCAAGGCAAACAAAGGCGCAACCACCATCACGGCAAGAAAACCGAGCGGCAGCACAAGCAACAGAGCAGCAATAGGTTTAGACAAATTCATAGCAATAAAACGGAGTGGAAAACGTTGCGGCACGGTAAAGGAAAACAGCAGATTGCCCTTTGCAGAATCCGAAAACACCCAAAAAGGCCATTTTACGTTGGTAACTGCACCGCCGCAGCACATTTGCGCAAGCCGATGACAGCAGGCATGTTCAGACGGCCTGTTTCCATATACAGAACCTCTGCAAATTCACCATAATCACCGCGAAATATCTGTATCCCGTATCAAACGGACGGGTTGATTGGCGGGGCAACCACTGTTTTGCTGTTGGCGCGGGGGTAAAAAATCACCCACATTCAGCATGATTCCGCGCCGGCAACTGCAAAAGATAAAAATAATTTATCTGCCCGCCAGGAGAAACTGCCGATTTGGGCAATAGGCCGTCTGAAAAGCCCGCAACCGACCCTACCGATTCCGCCCTCGGAGTATTCCGCCCGACAAAAGCCCGTATCACATCACGGGTTCATTACGGCGGCACGGCCGATACGGCAGAAAAATTTAGGGGCTGAAGTAGATTAGCCCTAAACACCACACCAAAGCCGCAAAGTTTTTAACTGCTGCTTTGGTGTCCCGAAGTTAAAACGAAACTCACATTCTTTCAAGAACAGAGGAAAAGATTTTCGGTCGATTCCGTTGTATTTGCGCAAGACACGTTTCGCCTGATTCCAAAAATTCTCAATGCCGTTGATATGGTTGTGTCGGTCGGCAAAC
>NZ_JADGLG010000139.1:0-659 GCF_015235335.1 Neisseria sp. 19428wB4_WF04 | reverse complement strand
GGTTACCACCGAACCGGCGGGCGCATCGGTTTTGCCGCTGATGGTCGGGGTGTTGTCGCTGCTGTTGTCCGGCGCGTCTACGCTGATCATCGGGGCGGTGGTGTCGACCGAGCCGTTGTCTTTGGCTCTGCCTTCGTTGCCGGCGGGATCTTTCACCGAGGCTTCGGCGGTGTAGCCGCCGTCGGGCAGGGCTTTGGGCACGTCTACGCTGTAGCTGCCGTCTGCCTTGACGGTGGTGGTAACGGTTTGGCTTTGGCCGTCCGAACCGGTTACCACTACGGTTACCACCGAACCGGCGGGCGCATCGGTTTTGCCGCTGATGGTCGGGGTGTTGTCGCTGCTGTTGTCCGGCGCGTCTACGCTGATCATCGGGGCGGTGGTGTCGACCGAGCCGTTGTCTTTGGCTTTGCCTTCGTTGCCGGCGGGATCTTTCACCGAGGCTTCGGCGGTGTAGCCGCCGTCGGGCAGGGCTTTGGGCACGTCTACGCTGTAGCTGCCGTCTGCCTTGACGGTGGTGGTAACGGTTTGGCTTTGGCCGTCCGAACCGGTTACCACTACGGTTACCACCGAACCGGCGGGCGCATCGGTTTTGCCGCTGATGGTCGGGGTGTTGTCACTGCTGTTGTCCGGCGCGTCTACGCTGATCATCGGGGCGGTGG
>NZ_JADGLG010000138.1:0-659 GCF_015235335.1 Neisseria sp. 19428wB4_WF04 | reverse complement strand
GGTTACCACCGAACCGGCGGGCGCATCGGTTTTGCCGCTGATGGTCGGGGTGTTGTCGCTGCTGTTGTCCGGCGCGTCTACGCTGATCATCGGGGCGGTGGTGTCGACCGAGCCGTTGTCTTTGGCTTTGCCTTCGTTGCCGGCGGGATCTTTCACCGAAGCTTCGGCGGTGTAGCCGCCGTCGGGCAGGGCTTTGGGCACGTCTACGCTGTAGCTGCCGTCTGCCTTGACGGTGGTGGTAACGGTTTGGCTCTGGCCGTCCGAACCGGTTACCACTACGGTTACCACCGAACCGGCGGGCGCATCGGTTTTGCCGCTGATGGTCGGGGTGTTGTCGCTGCTGTTGTCCGGCGCGTCTACGCTGATCATCGGGGCGGTGGTGTCGACCGAGCCGTTGTCTTTGGCTCTGCCTTCGTTGCCGGCGGGGTCTTTCACCGAAGCTTCGGCGGTGTAGCCGCCGTCGGGCAGGGCTTTGGGCACGTCTACGCTGTAGCTGCCGTCTGCCTTGACGGTGGTGGTAACGGTTTGGCTTTGGCCGTCCGAACCGGTTACCACTACGGTTACCACCGAACCGGCGGGCGCATCGGTTTTGCCGCTGATGGTCGGGGTGTTGTCGCTGCTGTTGTCCGGCGCGTCTACGCTGATCATCGGGGCGGTGG
>NZ_JADGLG010000137.1:0-663 GCF_015235335.1 Neisseria sp. 19428wB4_WF04 | reverse complement strand
ACGCGCTTCTACCGCCTTACCGTTTCCAGCTGTAACGGGGCTTTGATTTCGGTAACGGGGTGCTTTCCAAGCATCGGGAAAGCGTCTGTTTCCAAAGAATACAACACGCGGGCGGCATGGTTGCTTGTCCAGCGGGGCAGTTGGTTTTTATGCCACTCGCGGGCGATTTTTTCAAAGCTGTTTCCGGTGGCGGCCTGTCGTTCCTGCTTGGCCCCTGTTGCTTGGCGGCAGCTGGGCTTGCCCTGCGAAGCAAGCGGCGGGCATTTTCGGCGGCTTTGCGGGCTTCAGACAAAGAAACGGCGGGATATTTGCCGATTGAAAGTAATTTCTCTTTTCCGTCTATGCGGTATTTCAGCCGCCATAACTTGCCGCCGTTCGGTTTGCATACCACCGCCTGAAATTTTCTGAATCTGGGCGGTTCGTTTCAGGTTTTTTATTTGGCAGCCGTTTAACGGCGTTTGTTGGTAAAAAATAAGGGGTGTTGGTAACTGTGCGGAAATTTTACCGATTAAAAACGGTTGGTTCAATCAGACGGAACGGGGTGAAATTGGGTGAAAAAGCAAACCGAAGATGGAAGAAAACCTTTTAAATATAATGGCTTGATTGGTTTGTTTGGATAATATCGGACAAAAAACAACCGCTGGAAAGCGGTTTGTGGTGCCC
>NZ_JADGLG010000136.1:0-687 GCF_015235335.1 Neisseria sp. 19428wB4_WF04 | reverse complement strand
ATATGCCGGTTTGAAACGGCATATCCGTGCGGCTTGCCGGCAACACAAAGGACGCTGCGGCTGCCGCAGGATAACGGCGGCAATCCGCTATGCAGGGATGTTGGCCAACCACAAGACAATCAGCCGTATGAAGGCGGTGTCGGGCCGGGGCGGCGGTACGGCGGTGCCAATGCCGTCCATCGCCCGTTCGAAAGAGGCCGGCAACGTTGCGCCGCTATCCTGCAACGCCGTTTCAAGGCGGAAAAGCCAAATGGGAAACGGGTAAGGGCTGCCACGGAGCTCAATAATGCAGGAGAAAAGTTGTATCTTTCTCCGCTGATGGATTGGTTCAACAAGGCAATCATCGGTTGCCGGATTCGATGCCGGTGGGGAAAAGCGCAACTGTTGCCGCTGACGGACTGGTTTAACAAGCAATCATCGGTTGTCGGGTTCGATGCCGGTGGGGAAAAGCGCAACTGTTGCCGCTGACGGACTGGTTTAACAAGCAATCATCGGTTGTCGGGTTCGATGCCGGTGGGGAAAAGCGCAACTGTTGCCGCTGACGGACTGGTTTAACAAGCAATCATCGGTTGCTGAATCCTACAACCCGGCGTTGTCGATTCGGTCGGGAAAATATTGAAAGAAGCATTTAAGCAATCAAGATAGTGTGTGAAAGTGTCAATGCCGTTGATGTATTCTTTCGGCAAC
>NZ_JADGLG010000135.1:0-724 GCF_015235335.1 Neisseria sp. 19428wB4_WF04 | reverse complement strand
AATCATCGGTTGCTGAATCCTACAACCCGGCGTTGTCGATTCGGTCGGGAAAATATTGAAAGAAGCATTTAAGCAATCAAGATAGTGTGTGAAAGTGTCAATGCCGTTGATGTATTCTTTCGGCAACAACCAAGCCGTACCCTGCTTTTGCGGGGCATTTTTCTGTTTGGTATTGTTAATTTATGCTGTTAATCCGTAACGGGTTTTGTCGTATTCCGTTTGGTTTTTCAAAATGTAGAAAGCGATGGTTACCAGCTTTCGCATAATTGCAACAATAGATGAGTTTCGGCGGTTTTCCCTGGCTTTCAGACGGCCGATAAAGGCGGGAAAGGCGTTCATGCGGTAGGCGGCCAATGCGGGCATGTATAAAGCCGCCCGTGCCTGGCTTTTGCCGTCTGAAAAGCCGATACTGTGTTCGGATCGGTATGGGCGCGGGATTACCAAATTGAATCGGGCAAATGCAAACCGGTGCAAAACATGTCGCGTAAGGAAACTGTTTGGGCAATGCGGCCGTGGAAAGCTTCTCCGGCACGTTAAAAAAAGCCTGCGTATTTCAAAGTGTGATGCCCATACGCGCAAATATGCTTCCGCTGCCGGATTGCAGCAGCTTTGCATGAGTATATTCATTATTACCACCACGACAGAACCAAGCTGAAATTAAAAGGACTGAGCCCTGTACAGTACAGGATTCAGCCCTTGAAAACCGCTTGATTAAGCTGTCTAA
>NZ_JADGLG010000134.1:0-757 GCF_015235335.1 Neisseria sp. 19428wB4_WF04 | reverse complement strand
GAGCGTCTGACTTATTGCTGCGATATTTTTGAGACGGGCAATGATTCTTACCGGATGAAACACCGCTCATAGGGTGGCTCAATTTTAGACCACAACTGTGGCTCAGTTTTGGAATGGAATTGACAAACAGGCAGCACACGAAAGGCAAACGCCATGACAACCCGCCAAGACAAGCAAGCCGTTAAAGCCGCCAAAACCGCCGCCATTTTCACAGGCACATTAGCCGCCTGCATGGTTTCCCTTGCATTTTCATCATGCACCGCCAAACCCGCCCGCGTCCACACCACGCCGCCTGCCGTATTGATAAACACCGTTTCAGACGGCCAAAGCCAAACCGCCGCCATTCCTGCCGATTGGACGGAAAACCCGCTTGCCGCCGTAGTGTATGAACCCGTATCAGAAAGCGGGGCAGGCCATGAATAACCGCCGTTACGACCTATCCGACCTGAAAGCCGCCGCCGCTGGCCGCTGGCCTGAAATCCATGCCGCGCTTGGCATTCCCCGCGAATACCTTAACCCCCGCAAACATTGCCCGCCCCTATTGCGGCGGCAAAGACCGCTACCGCTACACCGATTATCAAGGCACGGGCGCGTTTATCTGCAACCAATGCACCCCCGACGGCGGCAGCGGCTTTGACTTGCTTATGCTGGTGTTTGGTTACGACTTTGCCACCGCCGCCAACGAAACCGCCGCTTTATTGGGTTTTTCAGACGGCCAAGCAGGGCAACACCAGCCCCGCGCCCCGTTGCCCCCTGC
>NZ_JADGLG010000133.1:0-765 GCF_015235335.1 Neisseria sp. 19428wB4_WF04 | reverse complement strand
GTTAACAAAACGACATAACTCTTTTTGCCGGTGCGCCGAATCCTTAAACGGATGCTTGTCATGCCACATTTCCATTAAGGTACGGACAACCCGCCCGGCTTTACCATTGGTTTGCGGCCGGGCAACACGGGTGAATTTTTGGCTTATGTTGTTTGGCACACAGGCAATGCCAAACGGGTGCCCCGCATTGTCACGATATTCCGCACCGTTGTCGCAATAGGCGCATTCGATGGTATAGGGACAACAATCTATCACATCGCGCAAAAGAAATTTGGCTGCGCCGGCTGCTGTACGGTCCGGCAATATCGCAGCATACCGCTCGCGGGAAAAATCATCAATGGCAACAAACAGATAATCCAGATGGTCGGTTGCTTTTTGGTTTTGTAGCAAAGGCAGCCGTTTGGTATCGAAACGAACCGTTTCGCTGGGATAGGATTTGTTATAACGCTTTGCCTGTTTTTTGAGTTTCTCTTCGATTTCCCGCTCGACTTTGACCAGGCGTTTCATGCCGTATTTGGTTTATTTAAAGCGGTTGTTGGTGCTTTTTTGCGGGGTGGGCAGCCGCAACCGGGCTGCTTTGAGTATACGGTAAATCGTTACTCTGCTGACACGGTAGTGTTGTGCCAACGAAGTTACACTGAATTTTGTCTTGTGTATAAGCGCGTCAAATGGCCTGGCGGTTATGCGGGGTTAGCCGGGTATTTTTATGGATATTCATGCAGTATTGTCTTTCAAATACTGTAAACAACGCTAGCTTTTACTACA
>NZ_JADGLG010000132.1:0-775 GCF_015235335.1 Neisseria sp. 19428wB4_WF04 | reverse complement strand
CCGCCCCCGCCGGCAAAGCGGGGAGGCATCGGACGCCGGCATATTGACGGGCGGTGCCGCCTTGCCCCGAACCGGGCAGGGAATCCGGCAAAGGCGGGATTGACGGCCGTCTGAAACGGACGCGCCGGTATCGGGCATGGCCGCTTCAGACGGCCGGCCGAGTGATAAAACCGAGTTCCTTTCAAATATCTGCCACAGCATTATCGGTTTCCGCCGGCGGGCGGCGTGATAAAACTTTTCATCCACAGCGTATCGCTGCAACCGAGTTATCGGTTCCTGCCGACCGGAGTAGTGATAAAACGGCAGCAAACGCCCGCATAACGACTCCCAAGTTCCCGGTTGCCGGCCGGCGGCGTGATAAAAACCGCCCGCCCGTGCGCTCGGCTTTTTCGCCAACGCCCGAAAATCACGCAGCCGTTGCTTCGGCAGACAACACAAGCTTCCCGGCATCAAAAGTGTGAGCAGCCCGGCCTTTTCCAACGCACGCCCACCGTCTGCAACCGGCGGATGACTGTGTGCAAAGAAAGTGTTCCATGAGCCGGAAAACCGGTTGGGCCGGTTAAGGCGGGAGCATATTTCAAACGCCTTCTGCTCGGTGCTTACGGCCGCTGCCGTTTCTGCCCGTCTGTCGGGCAAGGAGGCGATACGCGCCGATAATCCATAAAACGCCCTTCTGGTTTTTGCCTCTGTCAGATAAGGAGGCGATACGCTTCGGCAGTTCCTTTCTCGGCGCAACCCGGTTTTGCCCTCCTGTTTGGATAAGGGGCGCGATACG
>NZ_JADGLG010000131.1:0-793 GCF_015235335.1 Neisseria sp. 19428wB4_WF04 | reverse complement strand
TGTTGCCTGTTATTGCGAAGAAAATCATGCCGGACAGTGTGGTGTATACCGACAGTTTAAGCAGCGATGATGTCCCGGATGTCGGCGGTTTTCACCACCATAGGATTAACCACGGCAAGACATTTGCCCGGAGGCAAAACTACATCAACGGTATTGGGAATTTTTGGAATCAAACCCAGCGTGTGCTGCGCAAATACAACGGAATCGACCGGAAGTCTTTTCCCCCTATTCTTGAAAGAATGCGGGTTTCGTTTTAACTTTGGCACACCAAGTGAGCAGTTGAAAATCTTGCGGGATTGGTGTGGTATTTAGGGCTAAGCTACTTCAGCTCCTTAAGAAAAGGAGAATATCGACCATGATGTTTTTTCGGTATTTGTTTATCCGATAAACAACATGATGCTGTACCTTGCAGAAAGAGCTAGGTAATCTCGGTGCATAGTTTCGGCAGGCGCAAAAAATTCTGCTCTTGTATAGCAGGATTTGAAACCATGTTGTACCGTGTGAAATAAAATCAAAAACGGCTTATTTCACAAAACACGCCGATTTATCGCGTGCAGCTTAATAATATGAAACCAAGTGAGATAAATATATAGTGGTCTGTGAGATAAATGGGATTAGGCGGGACTGGTTGGGTTGATGTGGGATGGCGGATTTGTAATGCTGTTTCACACAGTGAAATAAAAATGAACGGGCTGATTTGGCCCGTTTTTTGATGCTCACAATCCTTTGCTGAGGGATTTTAGGGCGATGTCGAGCAGGGCAGACTCTGCTCCTTTTTGCAGTTGTCCTGCTC
>NZ_JADGLG010000130.1:0-802 GCF_015235335.1 Neisseria sp. 19428wB4_WF04 | reverse complement strand
TTGGTGTACGTTCAGCTCCAATGCGGTTGCAGATTTTTTGTGCGAAGTGGAAAACGCATTCAGTTTTGCGCTTTGTTTTGCCGCTCCGCTTTCAAACCTTTCATGAGTCGGGCAATTGCTTGTTTTGGTTACCAATCATGTCTAAAGCATGATTGCCGATGCAGTTGTTACTATTAAGACAAGGAAGCGCGCCGCGCTTCGCGCTTTGCGCCGCTACGGCGCATACATCACAGACGCAGCCAACGCCGCCCAAAAAAGCGGAAACGGGGCGGTATTGGCGGCATTCGGGGCAGCAGCGGGTACTCATGGACACACCCCCCCGCTTCAATCCAAGATTGGCCGCCTAATTTGCAGGCCGGCAAAGCCAAATCGTGATGGATTTGGCCGGCAAACCCAAAACCATGCGGGCATGGGTTTGCAGGTTCGTTTTTTGTGAGCATGATTTTTCCGGCTTCGATTAGCTGCAGATCTCAACCGCCGCCGAAACGGGCGGGGTCGGGTTTGATTCTGTACGTTCTGTGCGCCATCTTAAAAACCCTATACGGCCTATGTGTTTTAAGCTGAAACATCATCGTATAAATAAATACGCTGCTCCTGCTTAACAGCATCTTTCAGGCTTTTGGCCGTTCTGGTCGGAAGTTCGCTATAAATTCCATCTTTTCCGGTTTTCCGAACCGCCAGCCTGCCTTTGTCATAGGTAGCAACTTCGCACAAAGTCGGACGGCCGGAGTTACCAATACGCACATAAATATTTCTCATCTCACGAATCCTTAAATAATCAATAAATTAATAAAATTATTAT
>NZ_JADGLG010000012.1:0-50596 GCF_015235335.1 Neisseria sp. 19428wB4_WF04 | reverse complement strand
GAAAAGTATTTGAAAAACGGGACCCATCGTTTATGATGAATGCAGTACCGGACAGATGAGGGAAGAAGGGCGGTACCGCCACAATATTCATTACGGAGCAAAACCATGAAACTGAAACTTTATTTATTGGGTATCTTGAGCGCGATAACCCCGACGCTGTTGCTGGCGGCGGTAAACATCAACACGGCAACGGCGGAGGAGCTGAAGGCGCTGCCGGGGATAGGGCCCTCGAAGGCTGCCGCGATAGTGGAGTACCGCAGTCAGAACGGCAGCTTTAAAAGCGTGGACGATTTGAAGAATGTGAAAGGGATAGGCGAAGGGATTCTGTCCAAGTTGAGGGAGGAAGCAACGGTAGAGGGCAAAGCAGCGGGGAAAGCGCAGCCGGCAGTGAAGAAACCGGCCAAGTAGGAGACGGGCGGCACACCGGCCTTTGTTCTGCCTGTGAACAGCTGTCTCCCAAAACAGGATCTCCCCGCTTCTCTTTCTCCCCATACGGCAGCAGCTGCCGTATGGGTTTTGTTTATCCGCAGAGTCTGCCGCGGGCAGTGCGCCGGCGCAGCAGGTACAGGACCGCCAAACGGTGCAGGCATACATTTGGTTCTGAAGGTAGATTAGGTTTTTTTAAGGGGGGCTGACGTAGATTAGCGCTCATGACAGGCTGCTAAAATGAAGATAACAAACTGTAAATTAAGTAAAAAAGCACAGAAGACACTACTCGGATATTTTGTGCCGGAAGTTACCGCCGTTCGGCTGCCGATGTCTTGGGTATCCGGCCCAACACCGCCATACTCTTTTACCGCAAAATCCGCCTCGTCATCAGCCGTCATTCGGCCTTGGAGGCCGATCAGGTTTTTGAAGGTTCCGTAGATGAGAGCTGCTCCGGCGGTAAGCGCAAAGGAAAACGCGGCACAGGAGCCGCAGGCAAAGTGGTGGTTTTCGGTATCCTCAAACGTGGCGGCAAGGTTTATACCGTGGTCGTGGATAACGCCAAAAAAGAGAGTTTGTTGCCTGTTATTACGAAGAAAATCATGCCGGACAGTGTGGTAATCTAGTACGGTTCCAAGTTTTGTTATAATAACTACCTTTTCAGCCCGTATTAGGCTGGTCGTTTGAAACGGTTTGTAATTTTTTCAGACGACCTTAGGTGGTCTTAAAATAATGTCAATGAAATATAATGACTTGCGAGACTTTATTCAAAAGCTCGAACAAGAAAATAAGCTAAAACGCATCAGTATACCGGTTTCTCCATATTTGGAAATGACCGAAATCGCTGACCGTGTATTGCGCACAGAAGGGCCGGCTTTGCTGTTTGAAAATGCAGTATGCGCTAATGGTGGCCGCTATGATTTTCCCGTATTGGCCAATTTATTCGGCACACCGGAACGGGTTGCGATGGGTATGGGCGCGGACAGTGTGGCCAAGCTGCGTGAAATCGGCCAAACGCTGGCTTACTTGAGAGAACCCGAGCCGCCCAAAGGCATTAAAGATGCATTTTCCAAACTACCTCTGTTGAAAGATATTTGGAGTATGGCTCCGAATGTGGTGAAAAAAGCACCGTGTCAGGAAATTGTTTGGGAGGGTGATGAGGTTGATTTAAATAAACTGCCGATTCAGCACTGCTGGCCGGAAGATGTTGCGCCGTTGGTGACTTGGGGTTTAACGGTAACGCGCGGCCCGTATAAAAAACGTCAAAATCTCGGTATTTACCGCCAGCAGCTTATCGGCAAAAACAAATTGATTATGCGTTGGTTGGCGCATCGCGGCGGTGCCTTGGATTTTCAGGCTTATAAAAAAGCGTATCCGGGTATTCTATATCCGGTTGCGGTGGTGTTGGGCTGCGATCCGGCCACCATTTTGGGAGCAGTAACGCCGGTGCCGGATACTTTGAGTGAATATCAGTTTGCTGGCTTATTGCGCGGATCGCGCACCGAATTGGTGAAATGTATCGGCAATGATTTGCAAGTGCCTGCACGCGCGGAAATTGTGCTGGAAGGTGTGATTCATCCTAATGAAACTGCGCTGGAAGGCCCTTATGGCGATCACACCGGTTATTACAATGAACAAGATTACTTTCCCGTGTTCACAGTTGAGCGCATTACTATGCGCGAAAATCCGATTTACCACAGCACCTATACCGGCAAACCGCCTGACGAGCCAGCCGTGCTGGGCATGGCGTTGAACGAAGTGTTTGTGCCGCTGCTGCAAAAGCAGTTTCCTGAAATCATTGATTTTTATCTGCCTCCCGAAGGTTGCTCCTACCGTATGGCAATAGTCAGCATTAAAAAACAATATACAGGCCATGCCAAACGCGTGATGATGGGCTGCTGGAGTTTTTTGCGCCAGTTTATGTATACCAAATTCATTGTGGTGGTAGACGATGATGTAAACTGCCGTGAGTGGAAAGAAGTAGTGTGGGCAATGACCACCCGAATGGATCCGGTACGTGATACGGTATTGATTGAAAATACACCGATTGATTATTTGGATTTCGCCAGCCCCGTTTCCGGCCTCGGCGGTAAAATGGGTTTGGACGCTACTAATAAGTGGCCGGGAGAAACTGACCGCGAGTGGGGCAGAGTCATCAAGCGCAGTGCCGACACGGTGGCCAAAGTCGATGCCATGTGGCACGATTTGGGGTTGTGATTGGACAGTTTGTTGCACGGCTGTAAGGGGTAAAGCATATTCCCAATCGTTTGCTTTGCATCGGCAATCAAGTGTATTGCCGGTGAAGCATAAAGCAAAACAGAATATACTGCATTATTTGCTTCTGTGTTATTCACTATATATAGCCAAGCTACTTTGAGGGTGGCAACAGTATAGGCTTACCTTGATGCCACTACTTGCGCTATCTGGATCAGCCGCCTTATCACTTCATTTATAGCATACAAAGCCGTCTGAAAACCAATATCCGTTGGTTTTCAGACGGCTTTTAAAATAAAAAAAGGAAACCGCAGTTTCCTTTTGAAATTCAAATATTGGGGCTTAGGCTAACGCGGCTTTGGCTTTTTCTACCAGTTGGGCAAAAGCTGCTTTGTCAAATACAGCCAAATCAGCCAAAACTTTACGGTCAATTTCGACAGCAGCACGTTTGAGGCCGTTCATGAATTTGCTGTAAGACAGGCCGTTTTCACGGGCACCCGCGTTGATACGCACAATCCACAGTTGGCGGAATTGGCGTTTGCGCTGGCGGCGGTCGCGATAGGCATATTGACCGGCTTTCATTACCGCCTGTTTGGCAACACGATAGACGTTTTTACGGCGACCGCGATAACCTTTGGCGAGCGCTAATACTTTTTTGTGACGGGCATGTGCGGTTACACCGCGTTTTACGCGTGGCATCTTCTATACTCCTTAAGCGTAGGGCAACATTTTGGCAACAGCAGCCAAATCGCGTTCGTTTACCATCGCGGTACCGCGCAACTGGCGTTTGTTTTTGGTGGTTTTCTTGGTCAGAATATGGCGTTTGAACGCATGAGCGCGTTTCACACCGCCGTTACCCAGTACTTTAAAGCGTTTTTTGGCGCCCGACTTGGTTTTCATTTTAGGCATAGGATACTCCATTCACTTATTAGATAAGGCATAAGGGGCTTTAAAACATAGTTTTAAACACTTGAAACCCGGATGCCACGGTTTTTGCCACAGAGTGTCAATCTCTTTACGCGGCAGCTTAAAGCAAGCTTCGGATTATAGTTTTATTTCTTTTTGGGCGCAATCATCATCACCATCTGACGGCCTTCCATTTTCGGAAACTGTTCAACGGTGCCTACTTCAACCAATTCTTCTTTCACCCGCTCCAAAAGTTGTGCTCCCAATTGTTGGTGCGCCATCTCGCGGCCGCGAAAGCGCAGGGTAACTTTCACTTTGTCGCCGTCTGCCAAGAAGCGGTTGATGTTGCGCATTTTGATTTGGTAATCGCCCTCATCTGTGCCGGGGCGGAATTTGATTTCCTTAATCTGCACCTGCTTTTGGTTTTTTTTGGCTTCGTCCCGCTTTTTGGCCTGTTGGTATTTGTATTTACCGTAGTCCATCAGCTTGCATACGGGCGGCTTGGCTGTAGGGGAAATTTCCACCAAATCCACCTCTTGCTCTTCTGCCATAGCCAAAGCTTCTTTGAGTGATACCACACCGAGCTGTTCGCCGGCTCCACTGATTAGGCGCACTTCTTTGGCGGTGATTTCGCCGTTGATTCGTGCTTCGCGTTCTTGTGCGATGATGATGTCTCCTGTATTGGGTTGGTTTTTGCAGCCTTCTGCCATAAAAAACGAAGACTGCAGTTACGTTAAATTCCGCTATTTTAAACGCTTCCTCAGTAACTTGGAAAGCTCATTATCGAGCACACGCTGTTGGTTGTTGCGGCCATATTGCATTTAAGCCAATTCTTCCACTTTTTTTACTGTTCGGTATGCCACTCCGTCAAACACCGCAAAACACCGTGCGGCACATCGGATTTTCTGCTGCTCGGTTTCGCGCAATTTATCCATGTCCACACCTTCCTGTATGCCTTTGCCGGTATTTTTTGTTTCGGCAACGAAATACACTTTTTCCTGGTTTTCCATCACTAAAGCCCAATCCGGGTTGTAGTTGCCGATGGGTGTGGGGATTTTAAAGCACTTGGGCAGCTTGAAATAAAACTTCACGTTTTCGTAGTTTTCGCAATCGAGGGCAAACCGGTTTTCTGTCTCGGAATCCAGTGGGATATAGTCGGCATAAATGGTTTTTTCTCTTTTTTTGCCGTCTTTCTGATTGATTGCAAATGTGTGTTCGTTTTTGAAAAACTCTTTACCGTCTTGCTCCAATTCCTGCCAGCTGGCCAGGCTTTGTTGATAAACCGAATCATCGTATGGCAGCCTGAAATATTCGATGCCCTCCATCATCAAACCGTATAAGGCCGTCTGAATTTTCTCGGTGGCCAAGTCGATAAACCGCTGCGGGTTATTGCCGATTTCGCCGATTCTGCCTGACCGGTGCAGAATCTCGAACACGGTTTGCCGTGTCAGCAGGGTTTTCTTTTGGATTTCGTGCAATACATCGGGAATCTCCCAATCAATATCGGCCTGCTCTGCCCGGCTGCTGCGTTCTTCTCCCCAAATGCCGTCTGTTCGGGTTTGGCGGATTGCCGCTTTCTGCACCATAATCTGCGGTTTTTGCACCTGCGCCATCTCTTTGATTTTTTCACAGGCCGTCTGAATCAGTTTTTCCCGCTCAAATTGCACCGAATAGCGCGTTTTATGCTGCAGTTTTTTCCATATTTCCAAAAAAGCAGGGTCTAAGGTAAAGCCTTTGCGGAAGTGCTGGCGCGTGCGCTTTGCTCTTGGCTTCGCACCGCCGTTGCCAAACTCGATGCCGCATTCGTCTTCATATTCTTTTTGCAGGTTGGCGGCAAAACTTTCGTAGCTTTCATTGGCAACCACGGTGAGAATGTTCACGCCCTCATCGCGCACCCGTTCGCCGCTCTGGTTCACTGCCAAACGCAAACCGCGCCCGATTTCCTGCCGTTTTTTAACCGGTGAACGGGTTTCGTTGAGTGTGCAGATTTGAAACACATTGGGGTTGTCCCAACCTTCTTTCAGCGCGGAATGCGAGAAAATAAAGCGCAGCGGGCTGTTGAAAGACAATAGTTTTTCTTTGTCGCGCATAATCAGATCATAGGTTTTTTCATCGGCCGCGCTGCTGCCGTTAGTGTCTTTATCGCCGTTTTTGTCTTGCGAAAAATAGCCGTTGTGCGCGCCTGCCGCACTTTTGCCCGTTTCGCGCTCATAAATCTCTTCAAACCAGCGTGCAAACTTGCCGCCGTTGCGGTAATTCGCCACCCTGTCGATAAAAAACAGTGATAACACTTTGATACCTTTGGGATTCAGGCGTTTTTCCTTTGCCAGATGCTCTTTGATGGTGCACTCAATCTGCTTTTTCATCACCTCATCGCGCAGGGCATCGCCGCCTTCGCCCAAAGTGATGATTTGGCCGTTAGACAACGCCATCTCTGCGGCTTCTGCATCCAATCTGTTCACAATAAAGCCGTGCCGGTAGCTTTCATTGCCGCCCGATTTGTCAAACAAATCATCACCCGATGCAATAGTTACCGTTTTTTTCTTGGTTTCTTTTTTATCTTGATAATGAATCTCCACTTTAGCCGACAATTTCTTTTTGCCGGGCACAAACCCTTTTAACACCACATACGCGCCGTTTACATCGTTTTTGGCCAAAACCGGCTCGACTTCGATCTGCTTCACCAGCTTCAGGTTGTAAGCCTCAATCGGGTTCAGGCTGTAAATTTTATGATACGGGTTTTTATGTGTGGCAGAATAACGCAATACAAACAAAGGGTTCAGTGCATCAATTGCCTGTTTGGCCAAATCGGTTTCCATATTTTGCGGCTCGTCAATCATCACAATCGGGCGCGTGCCGCTGATCCACTGAATCGGGGCATTGCCGCTTTCGTTCACGCGGTTGATCACATTTTTGTCTTTGTTAAACGCATCGATGTTCATCATCAGAATTTCAATATGATGGTTCACGGCAAAATTGCGCAGTGCATTCAAACGTTCGCTGCTGTACACATGAAATTGGAAAGCGGGCTTGTCGAAGGCCGTCTGAAAATGCGCCGTCATCGCGCGTATGCTCTGCACCACACCCTCGCGAATCGCCACACTCGGCACCACAATCACAAATTTTTTCCAGCCGTATCGGCGGTTCAACTCAAAAACCGTGCGCAGATAAACATAGGTTTTGCCCGTGCCCGTTTCCATTTCCACTGAAAAATTCAAGCCGTGCTCGCCGATTTGCGTCTCGGGCTGCTTGAACGCTTTTTGCACTGCATTCAGATTGCGGCCGATTTCGCTGTGCGGCAGATGCAGACGGTTGGCCACCACCGGCGATGCTCCGCCTGCGTTCAATTCAAACAATTGCTTGTGGTTTGGCTCGCCTTCAAACAGGCGCACCACCGCGCCCACCGCATCGGCCTGATATTGCTGGTGTTCAAATTTAAGCTGCATGATTCAAAATCCTTTTTCAGACGGCCTCAAAGCGTTTCAAATGCCACGCCGGCATCTTTGCACTGTAAAGCAGCATTGGTTTTCAGCGCATCGTTGCCGTTAAACGCCTTGTCCAAAGCAAACACCTTTTGCGGCGATTGCGCCAATATCTGATACAGCAAAGCCTCGTTTACCGTTTCCAGCAGCAGCGCGGTTTTGCGCAAGCCTGCCGCATCGTTGAGCCATACGGTGCCGTCTGAAAACTGCATCGGGTCGGTAAGTTGGAAGCCTAAACGCAAGGCGAGTTCGTAGGCCGTCTGTTCCGTGGCTGCATCAGATTTCACCACATCGCGGAAGAGTTCCAGCTCTTTTTGCAGGCTTTCCGCATCGCGTTTTTCGGGGTTGCGCCATTGTTTGAACGCGCTTTCGGCCAGTTTGAACACCTTAAAGCCCGTATCTGTGCTTCGGCCTGCTTTCAGGCCGTCTGAAACTTGTTTGCCTGCACGGCGGATGCGTTCTTTGGCGATTTCGGCGATATTGGCAAAGCCTGCTTTGCGGGCTTCGGAATGTTTGGCGGTTTCTTCGGGAAGCTGTATGCAGATATAGCGGCGGTTGCCGCCGTCTTCGGCGTTGAGCTGCATCACCGCGTGAGCGGTGGTACCGCTGCCTGAAAAGAAATCTAGAAAAATTTCACCATCATTTTTTGAAAATAGGCTGCTTCCTTGAATTAATTCTTTAATTAAACTAACTGGTTTTGGATAATCAAAGAAATTATTTAATTCAATATTTTTTAAATCAGATTCTCCATTTTTATTTAAGTGTTTAAGAATACTGTAAAATTTACTCCCATCTTCATCAATTTTGCGTAATCTGCCAACAATATGATTTTGACCTTTTGGAATTAATATATACTCCCCATTGAGAATTCCTGTATCAATTTCTTGTTTTTTATCAATACCTTTAATTTTCTCAATTTCTTCGTATAATAACGTTCCATATTTTCCAAATTCTTTTCTTAACCAATCTTCCTCTATCCAATATTCAATGCCATCTCTTTGAATAACCTTCCCACGAATATCTTTTGGTTTAAAAATTCCTTTGAAGCAAGGAAAATTTTTAGTATATACAATTAAATTGTCATGCCCTTTAATTACTCGTTTTGCCAATCCTCCACCTTCTGAACGAATAACAATCATATCTGCAAAAAAATTCTCTGCCCCAAACACTTCATCACACAGCAGTTTCAATTGCGCCTGTTCGTTATCGTCAATCGAGATAAAAATCACACCGTCTTCGCGCAAAAGCGTTTTGGCCAGATGCAGGCGCGGCAGCATCATGGAGAGCCAGTTGCTGTGGTAATGGCCGTTGTCTCTGCTGTTTTTGCGCCATGCGCCCTGGAATACGCCGTCCCGTTTCAGGTAGCCGTTTTGGTCTTTGTCGCCGATGCGGCGGGCGTATTCTTCGCGAGTTTCGGAAAATTTATCGGGATAAATAAAGGCATCGCTGCCGGTGTTGTACGGCGGGTCGATATAGATCATTTTCACGCTGCCTGCATAGGATTTTTGCAGGATTTTCAGCGCTTCCATGTTTTCGGCTTCGATAAACACGTTTTGCGTGGTGTCGAAATCCACGCTTTCGCTTTTGCAGGGAACCAGGGTATTGAATGTCGGCGTTTGCAGGGCGCGGTAGGCGGCGGTTTTGCCCGCCCAATTGAGATGATAGCGTTCGTTGTCGGCGCAAAGATTGTCTTCGCCGAGAACCAGTTTGAGTTTTTCCCAGTCGATTTGGTTTTCGCAAAACACTTCTGGAAACAGAGATTTTAGTTTTAATAGGTTGTTTTTATTGTAATTATTTTCTAATTCGTGTATAATTTCGGTTCGGTTCGGTTCGGTTCGGTTCGGTTCGGTTCGGTTCGGTTCGGTTGCCATGACTTTACCCTTATCTTTGTGTTTCAAGAAAATATAATAAACCACTTGCTTTGATGCGGCGTTGCTGCTTTTTGCCCCATTCTCTTTTTGCCTGCCGCCAGCTGCTTGGCATCAGAAATCCATTAAATATACTATGGTTTAAAAACAGCAGTTTGTATGATGCCAAACTGCTGTTTTCAGACGGCCTTAAGGTGTTTTTAAAACTCTCAGCCTGCAACTTGAGATCAGTATTTGTACGGCAGGCAGATTTTCCTTGTTTTAGGGTTTTTCCGTTAAAGCAAGCCGTCTGAAACGGCTCCGCCCGGTATGGCAACTGTGTCTGCTTGTCAAGCCCTGCGGTTTGCGTGGTATGTAGAAACTTAGGCGGAAGTTTGTGCCAATTCCTGCTGCAGGACGGCGATAAAGTCTTCTATCTTCATGCTGCCCAAGTCTTCGGCTTTGCGGCGCACGGCCACTTGGCCGTTTTCTTTTTCGTTTTCGCCCACTACGATTTGGTAGGGGTAGCGGTATTGGCTGTTGTCGCGGATTTTGTAGCCGATTTTTTCGTTGCGCAGGTCAAGCTCGGCGCGGAAGCCGGCGGCTTTGAGTTTTGCTGCCACTTCGCGGCAGTAGCCGGCCTGCTTTTCGGTGATGTTCATCACCACCATTTGCACGGGGGCAAGCCACAAGGGGAAAGAGCCGGCGTGGTTTTCGATGAGAATGCCGATAAAGCGTTCCATCGAGCCCAAAATGGCGCGGTGCAGCATCACGGGGCGGGCGCGGCCGTTGTCTTCGGTAACGTATTCTGCGCCGAGGCGTTCGGGCAGCACAAAATCGAGCTGGATGGTGCCGCACTGCCACGAGCGGCCGATGGCGTCTTTGATGTGGTATTCGACTTTGGGGCCGTAAAACGCGCCTTCGCCGGGCAGTTCCTGCCACTCGATGCCGCAGGCGGTGAGGGCATCGCGCAGGCCTTGTTCGGCTTTGTCCCAGATTTCATCGGCACCGGCGCGCTTTTCGGGGCGCAGCGAAAGTTTGACCGACACATTTTCAAAGCCGAACTGTTTGTACACTTTCATCACCAGCTCGTTAAAGGCTTTGGCTTCTTGGGTGATCTGCTCTTCGGTGCAGAAGATGTGGGCATCGTCCTGCACAAAACCGCGCACGCGCATCAGGCCGTGCAGGGCGCCGGAAGGTTCGTTGCGGTGGCAGGAGCCGAATTCGGCCAGGCGCATGGGCAGGTCGCGGTAGGAGCGCAGGCTGTGGTTGAAAATCTGAACGTGGCCGGGGCAGTTCATCGGTTTGACGGCGTAGGTGCGTTTTTCCGACTCGGTAACAAACATGTTTTCCTGGTAGTTTTCCCAGTGACCGGATTTTTCCCAGAAGGCTTTGTCCATCATCAGCGGGGTTTTGATTTCCCGATAGCCTGCGGCTTCGAGTTCGCGGCGCATATGTTGCTCGATAACCTGCCACAGCGTCCAGCCGCGCGGGTGCCAGAACACCATGCCGGGGGCTTCGTCCTGCAGGTGGAACAAATCAAGCTGCCTGCCCAGTTTGCGGTGGTCGCGCTTTTCGGCTTCTTCCATACGGGTGATGTAGGCTTTCAAATCTTCTTTACCCGCCCAGGCGGTGCCGTAGATGCGTTGCAGCATTTCGTTGTTGCTGTCGCCGCGCCAGTAGGCGCCGGCCAGTTTGGTGAGTTTGAAGTTTTTGAGAAAGCGGGTGTTGGGCACGTGCGGGCCGCGGCACATATCCACATATTCCTGATGGTGGTAAAGCCCCATGGCTTCGACTTCGGGCATATCTTCAATCAGGCGCAGTTTGTATGCTTCGCCGCGCTCGGTGAAGGTTTTGATGGCTTCGGCGCGCGGGGTCATCACTTTGACAACATCGTAATCCTGGTTAATCAGCTCTTTCATGCGCGCTTCGATGGCGGCCATGTCTTCGGGGGTGAACGGTTTTTCGGTGGCGATGTCGTAATAAAAGCCGTCTTCAATCACGGGGCCTATCACCATTTTGGCATCGGGGTAGAGCTGCTTCACCGCATGGCCGACCAAGTGGGCGCACGAGTGGCGGATGATTTCCAAGCCTTCGGGGTCTTTGGGGGTGATGATTTGCACGGCGGCATCTTCGTTAATCGGATCGCCCGCATCGCGCAGCACGCCGTTTACCTTGCCGGCCACCGTGGCTTTGGCCAACCCCGCGCCGATAGACGAGGCAATCTGCGCCACGGTAACAGGGGCTTCGTATTGACGGACGGTGCCGTCGGGCAAGGTAATATTAATCATCAAAAACACTCCGAAACCGGCAAGCCTTTTCAGACGGCCTGCCGCATAGAAAACAGATGTAAAGAAACAACAAAAGCAGCCGGGCGGGCATGCTTTTGTTGTCGGCGATATTGGTAGGTATGATCGGACTCGAACCAACGACCCCCACCATGTCAAGGTGGTGCTCTAACCAACTGAGCTACATACCTGAAAATCGAATTTCGTGAAGCGGTGGATTATATGGGGCTTTGCATGTTTTTACAAGTTTGCCCAGCCCGTGCGGAGCGGACAGGCCGTCTGAAAAGCACACCGCAACTGCGCAAGAATCGGGCTGCGGTTTGCGCCGCAGCCGCTACAATAACCACTGCAAGCCGCATACACACCGGAACATAGCATAATGAAAAACACCAACACCCTGCAATTTGCCCGCATCGCTGCGGCCATCGAATATCTTTACGACCATTTCCGCGAACAGCCCGCATTGGCAGAAGTGGCGGCACACGTTCATGTCAGCCCGGCGCATTTGCAGCGCCAGTTTCAAAGCTGGGCAGGTGTAAGCCCGAAAAAAATGCTGCAATATATCAGCATCGAAAACGCTAAGCGCGTGCTGCAACGGCAGGGCAGCGTTCAGACGGCCGCGTTCGAGAGCGGCTTGAGCGGCAGCTCGCGTTTGCACGACTTGTTTGTGTCCATCGAAGGCATGACGCCGGGCGGATACAAAAACGGCGGCGCAGGGCTTGAGATTTGCTACGCTTTCGCGCCCGGCCCGTTCGGCGATGTGTTGGTGGCCGCCACCCCGAAAGGCATCTGCCGGCTCGCCTTTGCCGATAACCGCGAACAGGCTTTGCAGGATTTGACCGCCGAATACCCGCAGGCACGGCTTACCGAAGCTGCCCATCCGCTGCACGAAAAAGCCTTGGCCGCCTTGGGCGGGCAGACTGCACAAACCATACCGCTGCATTTGAAAGGCACGCCGTTTCAGCTCAAAGTGTGGCAGGCCCTGTTGCAGATTCCTGCAGGCCGTCTGAAAAGCTACAGCGGTTTGGCTGCCGACATCGGCCAAGCGCGGGCCGCCCGCGCCGTGGGCAGCGCAATCGGCAGCAACCCCGTGGCTGTGTTGATTCCCTGCCACCGCGTGATTCGCGAAAGCGGCATCATCGGCGGCTACCGCTGGCAGCGCGGACGCAAAATGGCTTTGTTGGCCAAAGAATTGGAACGCACCGCATGTTTCAACACATAGGGCAATACATAAAGCACCGCTCTATGTATTGCCCTGAAACAGAAAGGGCTGCGTCCCTCCTGTTTTAATTGTCCGCCCAAATGGCGGGGTTTCAACCGGCAAGTAAGGAATTGAGATGAACTTGGATTTATTCGACACACCGCCGCAGCCGCAAGCCAACCTGCTGCCTTATGATGGCATGGTGAACGATTACGGCGTGATTTTCGCCGCTCCCCGTGCCGATGCCCTGCTGGATGCGCTGTTGCGCGATATTCCGTGGCGGTACGATGAAGCCGTGGTTTTCGGCCGCCGCATCACCACCGCGCGCAAAGTAGCGTGGTATGGCGATGGTGCGTTTGCCTACACTTATTCGGGCATCACCCGCACCGCCCTGCCGTGGAGCGGCGTGCTGCCCGAAATCAAATGCATGGTAGAAGCACGGCTGGCCGCCGTCAGCCCCACCGTGTTTAATTCCTGCCTGCTCAACCTTTATTCAGACGGCCTCGAAGGCATGGCCTGGCACAGCGATGATGAAAAAGAGTTGGGGCGCAACACCGTGATTGCCTCGGTGAGTTTCGGTGCCACGCGCAAATTTGCGTTCAAACATAAACGTACGGGCGAAAAGCGCGAACTGATGCTCGAACACGGGCAGTTGATTGTGATGCGCGGCGAAACGCAAAGCCATTGGCTGCACGCGGTGATGAGGAGCACCAAAATACGCGAGCCGCGCATTAACCTGACCTTCCGCACCATATTGAAAATGGGAATGCAGCGAAGCGGCTGATTTTCCGTTACCGCATTTCGCGCTTTCACTCTGCCGCCATTCAAAAGTGGGCAGTTTTGCGCCCTGCTCAAGCAACGACAGAATCGGAGCCTTGCTGATGGCACTGCCGCCTGCCGGGTTACAGCCTTGCCGCATCGGGCGGTTGCTGTTTGCGGCTCTGCATTTTTGTTTCGTTGTTATGGTGTTTCACAATGAATCCACCATAGCAGATCCGCCCAAAAAAACATCGGTAGGCGAGCCGCAGATAACACAGGCAGCAGCAGGCCGGTAACGTTGGTTATGTTAAAACAGGCCGTCTGAAAGGCCGTTGATATCGATTCGTTCTGACGGCCTGAAATATGGCGAATCCCCTCTATTCCATTGCGGTGCTGCCTGCCTTAGCGCAAAGGGAAACGGTTTTGCGCCCCGCTGAAACGGCAACAGAACCGGCTCGGTACGCCTGTGCGGCCTGCGGCCTGACGCCGGAAATCAGGGGATCTGTGATAAGCCCGCCGGCGCAAACATGCAAAGGCCGTCTGAAACATGATTAATCATTGCTTTCAGACGGCCTTTGCACTTTTAGCCCGCGTTTCGGCCGAGGGCTAAAACAGCCATTGCGACACGCAATAAATCGCCAGCCCCACCAGCCCGCCGACCAAAGTGCCGTTGATGCGGATAAACTGCAAATCGCGGCCTATGCTCAGCTCCAGCTTTTCCACCATCTGCGCGCTGTCCCAACTTTTCACTTTGTCGGCCACAAACACTGCTGCCCTGCTTTTATAGTGCATCACGAAATCGCGCACCATCAGCGAAATGCGCACATCGGCGCGGCGCATAAACTGCGGGTGGCGTTGCGCCTGCGCAAGCATATGGTCCAGCAGTTTGTTTAACTGCGCCAGCCATACCGAATCCGGTTGATGCATGTCGTTTTCCGTCCAAGCCTGCAGGCTCCGCCAGCCATTTTCCAGCATTTCGCGCACGGCCGGCGAGCGGGCGAGTTGTGCTTTGCCCTGCTCCAACCGTTTGTGCCACAGGCGGGAACGGCTCAGGGCATCGGCCAGTCGGTCGTATTGTTCGTTAAAGCTGCGGCGGATGGGGTGGTCGGGATCGGCCAGCGCGGCGGCCAGGCAGCCGTCTGCCCAATCGAGGGCTTTTTCCGACACCCAACCGTCCACTTTATCTGCCAGCGTGCCTTTGAGCGAGGCTTTTAATTTTTCCCATGTGCTCGGTGCGCCGCTTTCGATTTTGGCCGCCCACGCGTGCAGGTTGTGTTCGAGCTGCTGGCGGGTTTCGGGGTCTTGCAGCCGGCGGCGGGTCTGTTTCAGCAGGGCGGTAAACAGGACATCGTGCCAGCCTTGTGCTTTCAGGGCTTTGAGGCCGTCTGAAAGCGTTTTGCCGATGCTCTCGCCGCTGTATTGCCCGGCCAGCATACTGAAAAAACGTGCGGCTTGCCCGGGTTTGGCCGCTTTGAAGAGCGCGGGCAGTTGCGCGGCCAGCCACGGCAGCCATTGGGCGCGCGTTTGCGGCTCAGCCAGCCACGCCAACAGTTTTTTGCTCGGGGCGGCGCGATAGATGCGCAATGCAATCGGCCTGCCTTCCAAAAAATTGTTTTCGATAAACCGCCCCAGCTCATCGGCGATACGGTGCTGGTTGCGCGGCAGAATCGCAGTGTGCGGAACCGGCAGCCCCAGCGGGCGGCGGAACAGCGCGGTAACGGCAAACCAATCGGCCAGCGCGCCCACCATCGCCGCCTCGGCAAAGGCCTTCACATAGCCCAGCGCGGGGTATTGCACGGCATACGCAGCCGACACGGCAAACAGCGCACAAGCCAGCAGCAACAATCCTGCGGCCAGGCGGCGGCTTTTTTTCAAACGCACTTCCGCCCGGTTGGCGCGGGCTTGGGCAGATAAGGTGTGCATGGCGGTCTCCGGTTGGTCATGGCTTTGATTATACTGGTTTCAGCCGCTGCGGATAAAATGCCCGCACGGCTGCCTAATTTTTAACCGCAAATTTTTTTATGTGGAAAATAATGGGTTTAACGGTTTTATCCACAGGCTGTGCACACTTGGATAAACAGTTTTATGGGAATGGCCGATTTGATGGTGAAATTTTAAGCATGATAAATTTTTTATTATATTTCAACGGAAGCAGAATATTATCCACAGGATATGCACAATATTCCCGATGGCCGGCGTGGGTAAGTCGAAGCAGCAGTCCGGTATCGGCCGTCTGAAAAGGTTTGTTTTCGTTATCTCTGTGTAAGCGGAAGTTATCGTTATGGTGAATCTGCTGTGGAAATCTGCCCGGTTTTGATGACGGCTTTGCGGGGCAGGGCGGCGGTGTTGGAGGCGGTATTGTTTATTTTGGGTTGGCTGTGGCCGGCTGTGGTTGTATTGGTTATCAGAAAAAGGCCGTATGCCAATGCATAACGGCCTTTTTCTGTTTGGCAAGCTCGGCGTTGGAGGCCGTCTGAATATTCCGGCAGCCCTGCGGCTACATGCCCGGAAACATGCCTTTCATTCCCTTCATGCCTTTGGCCATGCGCATCAGCTTGGCCATGCCTTTGCCGCTGAACATCTTCATCATCTGCTGCGATTGTTCAAACTGCTTGAGCATTTTGTTTACTTCCTGCACCGTGGTGCCGGAGCCTGCCGCAATGCGGCGTTTGCGGGCAGCCTTGATTAAGGCGGGGTTGGCGCGCTCTTTCGGTGTCATCGAGTTGATGATGGCTTCCACATGCCCCATGGCTTTTTCGGCGCTGCCTTCGGGAATCTGCTTGGAAAGCTGGCCCAGTTCGCCCGGCATTTTCGACATCAGGCTCTCCAAGCCGCCCATGTTGCGCATCTGCTGGATTTGCTCTTTGAAATCGTTTAAATCGAAACCTTTGCCTTTGTGCAGCTTTTTTGCCATTTTGGCGGCGGTTTCTTCGTCTATGCCTTTCTGCACATCTTCGATCAGGCTCAGCACATCGCCCATTCCGAGAATGCGGCCGGCGATGCGGTCGGGGTGGAACGGCTCGAGACCGGTTACTTTTTCGCCGACACCGATGAATTTAATCGGCTTGCCGGTTACCTGACGCACCGACAGCGCCGCACCGCCGCGCGAATCGCCGTCCATTTTGGTGAGCACCACACCGGTGAGCGGCAGGGCTTCGTTAAAGGCGCGGGCGGTGTTTACCGCATCTTGGCCGAGCATGGCATCCACCACAAACAGGGTTTCGATAGGGCAAACCGCTGCATGAATGGCTTTGATTTCGTTCATCATTTCTTCATCGATGGCCAGACGGCCGGCGGTATCGACCATCAAAACATCGTAAAAATGCTTTTTGGCATAATCTACCGCCGCTTTGGCAATATCAACGGGCTGCTGACCGGTGTTGGAAGGAAAGAAATCCACGCCCACCTGCTCTGCCAGCAGCTTCAGCTGCTCGATGGCCGCAGGGCGGTAAACATCGGCAGAAACCACAAGAATTTTCTTTTTATGGTTGGTTTTCAGCAGGCACGAAAGTTTGCCCACGGTGGTGGTTTTGCCTGCGCCCTGCAAACCGGCCATCAGCACGACGGCAGGCGGCGAAACGGCAAGGTGGAGGCTGCTGTTTTCTTTGCCCATCAATTCGACAAGGGCATCGTTTACCACGCCGATAAAGGCTTGGTCGGGCGTGAGGCTGCCGGTGATTTCGCGGCCGAGTGCTTTTTCTTTAACGTTGTTGATAAATTCTTTTACCACCGGCAAGGCCACATCGGCTTCGAGAAGGGCGAGGCGCACTTCGCGCAGGGCTTCTTTAATATTGTCTTCGGTGAGCCTGGCTTGGCCGCGGATATTTTTCAGCACATTGCCGAAACGGCTGGTTAAGTTGTCTAACATGGGTTTCCTTAAAAATCGGGGCGTGCGGCGGGGTGGGAGGCCGTCTGAAAACGGCAAAACCGCATTAAATTTCAATAGGTGCCGCCGTTTTTGATAAAATCGGCTTATTTTACACCACACGCAGCTTCGTGAGTATGCGTGCAAAAGAAAGTTTGTCATGCCGATAATATTGATTTGCCTGATGCTGCTCTATACCGGAATGGCGGTGTTTGTATGGCTGCACCACAAAAAACGCAACGATAAGCCGTATCCCTTAAAAACAGAATTGGCGGTGCTTGCCCCTGCGCTGCTGTTGCAGGGCGCAGCGCTGTTTCTGCCGGTGTTGCACGACAAAGTGCTGGTGATGGGCTTTGGTTATTCAATCAGTTTGATTGTGTGGCTGATGCTGATGATGTATTGCCTGGGCAGCTTCTTCTATAACCTGCGCGGGCTACAGTTGCTGCTTTATCCGTGTGCGGCATTGTCGTTGCTGCTTGCTGCGGTGTTTCCCGGCAAGTTTACCGGCTACCAAATCAGCGATTGGCCGTTTATGCTGCATATCGGCGCATCACTGCTGGCTTACGGGTTGTTCGGCATTGTAACGTTGCTGGCCGCGTTGGTTTTACTGCTGAACCGCGATCTGCACAAGAAAAAATTTTCACCGCTGGTTTCTTTTCTGCCGCCCCTGTTGAGCTTGGAAAAATTGATGTTCCAAGGCATATGGGTAGGGTTTCTGCTGCTGAGCTATTCTGTGATAAGCGGCACATTTTTTGCCGACACGGTGTTCGGCAAACCGTTTGCCTGGACTCACAAATCAGTTTTCGGCATCATCTCGTGGCTGATTTACGGCGGGTTGTTGTTGAAACACGGCATAACGGCATGGCGCGGCAAAAAAGCCGCCGTGTGGACGATTATCGGCTTCATCAGCCTGATGCTGGCTTATGTTGGCAGCAAATTCGTGCTGGAAATCATTTTACACCGCTAGTGTTTCGGAAAAGCAATATCGACACGCAATAAAACAGGCTGCTTTATGAAAAGCAGCCTGTTTTCGATGATGCCGGAAATTTCTCTCTATTTTTTAATATATGCCTTTGTACACTTGGCTTGGTGATGTGAATCACGTTGTGTAGTAGAATGTAATTTATTTGAGTTTAAAGTGCAAGCACTCTGGCCGGCTGGCAAACACAAAAACAAAATATCGGCTCAAAATAAAAAAAATTAAAATTTAAATTCAAAAGATAAAGATTTTACGGCATGAATATGTAGTTGGAAGATATGGGCCAGGGAAGCCGCGTGAAATATTTTTTGTTTTGTTATGAATCGTGAGAGGCGGGGATGTTTGCAAAAAAGATCGAGAATGCCGACTGAAAGGTTGAAATACTGTTATTGGTTCCGTAAGCCTGTTGCCAAGCCCGCTGCCCGATCGGGCGGGAATCAGAATAAAATACCGTGGTGCCGGGCAAACAAATATTGGGGTGTTAATGCCTGGTTACCCGCCGGCGCGGGGAGGGGTAGCGGGCTTGCAAAGCTGATAACGGAAAATAAATTTCATGGGGTGTTTTGGGAGTTTTGCGAAAGCATCAGGCCATCTGAAAAACCTTTCAGACGGCCTGATGCGGCGAATCCGCAAAAATACCTAGGCCATAAGCCTATCGACAATACGCAGCCTGCCCACATTTCAAGCAAGCCAACCGGCCGCCCATAAAAAAGAGCCTGCATTTGCAGGCTCTTTCTTGTTGCGGTTCTAAAAATCCAAACCAAATGATCAGATGATTAGAATTTGTGGCGCAGGCCAACCAAACCGGCAGTGGTGTCGGCTTTGTTGTCGCCGCTGCCTGCTTTGAGCCAGCCGGCAGATACCATAGCGGTAGTGCGTTTAGAGAAGTCGTAATCCGCACCTAACACCACTTGTTTGTATTGGGTGCCATCCAATTTGCGCTCTTGACCGTTATTTTTAGCTTTTGCTTTGAAACCTTGGGCATAAGACAAGCGCGGGGTTACATTGCCGAAGCGGTAAGCAACGGTTGCAGCCAATTCTTGGGTTTTCACACCTGCGCTGGTGTCAGCTGCAGCAGCCGCAGCATCATATGCATTTACATTGTAGATTGCATCTTTATAGCTGTTTTCACTATCCCAACCGTTGGTGTATTGATAGCCCAAGCCTGCAAACAGGTTGTTGGCATCATAGCCTACTTGAACTTGGTGGGCTTGGCCTGATTTGCTGCTGCCGTTGGCAACATAGGCAGTTTTCTTGAAACCGCCGCCGTATTGGGCGAAGAAGCCTGAGTTTTCATAGTTCAAGCCGGCGTAATAGGCAGAGGTATCGCTGGCGTTGCTGGTGCGGCCGGTGGCATCAGTAGTGCCGCGTACTTTACCTTCGGTTTGGTTGTCGCGCGGGGTGAATTGTACGTTTGCGCTGAAACCGCCGAATACGGGGGTGTCGTAGCGGGCAGAAACTTCACGGGTGCCGGTGCGGGTAAATACGCCCAAGCCCAAAGCGCTGTTGTTGTATTCCCACGGATCGATGGCATCCATGTCGTTCAGCTGGGTGCTGATACGGCCGGCGCGGATTTTACCGAAGCCGCCTTCCAAGCCGATAAACGAATCACGGGTACCCCATTGACCGCCGCCGGCAACGGGCGTTTTCTGCTCAACCTGCCAAATGGCGTTCAGGTTATTGCCCAAGTGCTCGTGGCCTTTGAAACCGATACGCGAACCGAAATCGGCAATTTCGGTTGTGGTGTGATCTTTAGTGGTTACGCCGTTTACTTTTACTTGGTTTTGAGAAACTTCAACACCTGCTTTGATTTGGCCGTAGAGAGTTACATCGGCAAAAGCGGCAGCAGGCAGGGCGGCCAGGCTCAAGGCAATCAGGGATTTTTTCATTGCTGTATTCCTTTTCTATTGTTTAAGAAAACAAACTTAAATGGGGGTTAGGCCACTCAAGCTCTTGCATTCATCGCAGGGTTTTAGCGATTTCATGTCTGCTAATATAATTGCTTCGTTGTAAAAAAACAAATCTTATCGGCCTGAACTATACCGCGCCCGGCGGGGAATATACAGTTTTTATTCTAAACAATTTTAAAAATCTTTTTTAAATCATTTGGATAAAAATTAAAAGCGGGTTTTGGCATGTTTGCAACACCGATACAGTTTATGTTGTTTTTCGGCACAGCGGGGGCTTTTGCCGCTTTCAGACGGCCAAATACAAGGGCTTGCGGGGCGGCACCGGCCCGATGCTTCCCGATGCCGCTATGCCTGCAGCGGCAAATAAAACAGAGTCGTCAACGTTGTGCACTCATGATGGTTGGGAAAAATGGTTTCCAGCAACGCCGAACAGGGCAGGCGGTGAAAATGGCGGCATGGAAGCGGCTTGCGGCAAGCTGTAAGGCGGTAGGCAGAGGCCGTCTGAAACATGATATATTAGGCCGCTGCGTTTGGGCGGTTTTCAGACGGCCCGGGCGGGATTCTGCCGTTGGCGGGTATGGTTCAGCCTGTTTCAGACGGCCTATTTTACTGCTGACCCCATTTTTTCCGGTGCATTGTAATTTTGCGGTACGGCGGCGCGGTATGTTGAAAATGGCTGAAACCTGCCGAACTCAGCGGGTTGGATTTTCAGCGGGTTGGATTTAAAGATGCTTGCCACGGCGCACCTGCCGCTGAATTTTTCCGAAACTTTATATATATCGAACATTATATGGACAACTTGCTTTATTTTTCGGCCGCTGCTCTGGCGGGCATTTTTTTGGGCGCGTTGTTTGCCTGGCTGCTGATGCATTTTCGGCACCAAGCCGCGCAACACCGCCTGCTGGCCGAAGCGGCTGCCGCCGAAACCCGCGCCGCACAGGTGGAGCCGCTGCGGCAGGAGTTGGCCGAAAGCCGCCGCGCCGGGCAGCAAACGCAGGCTGCGCTTCAGGAAACGCTGGGCAGCCTGGCCGCTGCGCGCCAACGCATCGAAAGCCTGCAGGAGCGGGAAAATGAGCTGGGCCGTCTGAAAAACGATTACGGCAGTTTGCAGCAGGCTTTGGCCGAGCAGCAGCTGCGCTATGAGCGTTTGCACACCCGCAGCGAGCAGGAACAGCGCGCCCACGAAGAAAAAATCGCCCTGCTGGCCGAAGCGCGCCAAAGCCTGGCCGACCAGTTTCAAAACCTTGCCAACAATATTCTCGAAGAAAAAGCCAAACGCTTCACCGAACACAACGCCGAAAGCATCGGCCGCCTGCTCACGCCGCTCAACGAGCGTATGGGCAGATTCAGCGAGCTGGTGCAAAACACTTATGAAAAAGAAGCCAAAGAGCGGCTGATGCTGGAAAACGAACTCAAACGCCTGCAAAGCCTCAACAACCGGCTCCACGATGATGCCAAAGCACTTACCGATGCACTCACCGGCACCCAAAACAAAACCCAGGGCAACTGGGGCGAGATGGTGTTGGAAACCGTGCTGGAAAATTCGGGCTTGGTTAAGGGGCGCGAGTATTTCGTTCAGACGGCCGCTACGCGCACCGAAGAAGACGGCAGCGTGCGCCGCTTGCAACCTGATGTGCTGGTGAATCTGCCCGACAACAAGCAAATCATCATCGACAGCAAGGTTTCGCTCACGGCTTATGTACGCTACACCCGCGCGCAAACGCCCGAAGAAGCTTCAAGCGCGCTGGCCGCCCACACCGCCAGCGTGCGCGCCCATATTAAAAGCCTGTCGCTCAAGCAATACAGCGATTTGAAAGGCGTGAACACGCTGGATTTTGTGTTTATGTTTATCCCTGTGGAGCCGGCCTATCTGCTGGCCTTGCAGCATGATGACAGCCTGTTTCAGGAATGCTTCGACAAGCGCATCATGCCTGTGGGCCCGAGTACGCTGCTGGCCACCCTGCGCACGGTGGCAAATATCTGGCGCAACGAGCAGCAAAACCAAAACGCGCTGGCAATTGCCGAAGAGGGCGGCAAACTTTATGATAAATTTGTCGGCTTTATTACCACGCTCGAAGGGGTGGGCAAAAATATCGAGCAGGCGCAAAATCAATACCAAGCCGCCTGCAAACAGCTTTACGAAGGGCGCGGCAATTTGGTCGGCCGCGCTGAAAAACTGCGCAGGCTCGGTGTAAAAGCCACCAAGCAGCTGGAAAAAAGCCTGGCAGAAAAAGCGGCAGGGGAGATGGGCGGACTGCCCGGGGCGGGGCGGGAAAACGATGAAGAAAATGTGTGAGCGGCGTAGAAGGCAAACGATATCGTGAATCCGGTTTGAACATCGGCACACGGCGGCGAACCGCAGGCAGTATGCGCGGCACAGCAAGGGTGCCTTGATATTTTTTAAGGAGCCGCGCAGATTGGCAGCCTGTTACAACTTCCAATCTGCGCTAGCCTGCTGTTTTTTAGCCGGGTTGGCTGTAGGGCGGTTTGGAGATTTCTGATTCAGTGTCCGGCTGGCCGGTCGTTTCTTATTCTCACGAAAGTGGCGAATCTGGGTGTGCCTTTTTGAGTGAAACCACGGTAGCGGTAGGTTATGGTGCTGCCTACGGCGGGCGGGTTGGTGCGGTCGCTGTCTTTTAGGCCGCTGCCGATTTTGAATTCGCCGTGCTGGTTTTTGCAGCCGAGTGCGCCGAGTTTTCCGGTGTATTTACCTTTGCCTTCATAGTGGCGGGTAACGGTGCATTCGGCATCGTGCCGGCTTTTCAGTTTCAGCAGATAATCGCTGCGGCCGCTGCGGTAGGGCATTTCGGGATGCCGCAGCATCACACCTTCGCCGCCTTTGGCTTCTACCTGCTTTAAAAAGGCTTGCGCGTGGGCGTTGTTTTGGGCGGGCGTCTGTTTGATGATTTCAATCGGTGCATCCGGGTGGCTCTGCAGCCATTTTTCGAGTACGGCCAGGCGTTGGTAGAGATTGCCGGATGCTTGCGGCACATCGAACACATGCAGTTTGATGTTGCGCCAGTTGCCCGATGTGGTGCGCACGGCGGCAGAAATCTGCTCAAACTGCCCGTGTTTGCCGAACAGCTCGCCATCGATGGGATAAGGCGGGAAATGGTCGAGATAGCCGGCGGGCGGGGTAAAGGGATAACCCCGGCGGCTGAGCAACTGTTTGCCGTTCCAATAGGCGCGCACGCCGTCCAGCTTTTCGCTCATCGCCCAGCCGGAGATGTTTTGTGTTTGGTATTCTTTGGCCAATAGCAAACCGGGTGCGGCGGCAAAGGCGGCGGGCGTGAACAATAAGGCGCAAGCGAGTATGATGCTTTTCATTTGGTTTTCTGCTTTTTTGTTTTATTTGTAAACTGGGATATTATTACAGGCCGTCTGAAAAATAAAGGAGTGTTTATGACTTTGCGCTATGAAATCATTGCAGTAACGCCGTTCAGGCAAAACTGCACACTGCTGTGGGACGATGAAACCGGCGATGCCGTGCTGATTGATGTGGGCGGCGATGTGCCGTTTGTGTTGGCAGAAACGGCCAAACGCGGTTTGAAACCGGCGGCCGTTTGGCTGACGCACGGTCATCTGGATCATGCGGGCGGGGTGGCGGAATTGCTGTCGCAGTATGATGTGCCGGTGTCGGGGCCTCATCAGGACGATGCGTTTCTGCTGGAGCAGTTGCCGCAGATAACGGCGCAATACGGCTTTCCTGTGTCGCCTTCGTTCGAGCCTTCGCGCTGGCTGCAGGAAGGCGATACGCTCAAGGTGGGAAACTATGCTTTTGAAGTGATGCATATTCCCGGCCACACGCCCGGTCATGTTGTGTTTTATTGTAAAGATGCGGAATTATTGATTGCAGGCGATGTCTTGTTTTATGAAACAATCGGCAGAACCGATTTCCCGCGCGGAAATCATGCCGATTTAATCCGCAATATTACAAGCAAACTGCTGGTATTGCCCGAACATACCATGGTGTTGGCGGGGCACGGCAGAACCACCACTATCGGCCACGAAAAGCGGAACAATCCGTTTTTGCAGGGCTGATTCGGGGTTAAGAAAAGTAAAAATGCCTGAGAAGCCGCGCTGTTTGAAGGTTGGCGGATATCGATTGGTTTTTCCACACATCTCAATGCAAGGAGTGAGTCATGTCTTTTGATTTGGGTAGTTTGCTGCAAGACAGGTTGGGCGGCGTGTTGGGCCGGTTTTTAACTCAAAACGGAGAAAGTGCCGAAAGCAGCACCAAAGCCGCAGGTTTGGCAGTTCCTGCTGTGGTGGCGGGTTTGTTGAAGCACATCGCCGGCAACCCGGGCAATGCCGGCAGCCTGTTCGAGCTGGTTCAAGGCAGCGCGGGCAGTCCGCTGAATCATGCGGTGGCGCAGGCTGAAGAAGGCGGCAGTGCTCTGGATAGCCTGACCGACTGGGGCAAGGGCAAGCTGCCGGAGCTGCTGGGCGGCAATGCGGCTGATGTGTCCGACCAGATTGCCCGGGAAAGCGGCGTGTCGAAAGCCGGCGCAGGTTTGCTGCTGTCGTTGTCGCTGCCGCTGGTGTTGTCGGTGCTGCGCGGGAAGGTAAAGGACGACAATCTCAGCCCGAGCCAATTGCTGGGTCTGCTCGGCCGGCAGCAAAGCTGGCTTTCCGGCGCATTGAGCGGCGGCATGCTTTCGGCTTTGGGCATCAGCAGCCTGAGCGGCTTGTTCGGCAGTGTCGGCAATGCCGCTGCGGGTGCGGCGGCAGTGGCGGCCGGTAAGGGGTCGGGCTTGGGAAAATGGATTGCATTGGTTGCTGCCGCATTGTTGGCTTTGTTTGCCTATAAGAGCTGCGGCACTCAAACCGACCCCGCCTCTTCCGCTGCCGGCGGCACATCATCGGCTCCGGTTGCCGGTGAAGCTACTTCTGCCGTTTCCGAACCGGAGGGCGCAGAGGTTTCTGCCGTGATGCCGTCTGAACCTTCTGTGGTGCCCGACACAGCAGCCCCTGCTTCCGCCTCTGAGGCTGCTCCGGCGTCAATCGACCCGAATAAGGCCGGCGTGAGCTATGATAACGGCGTGGCGAAATTCTACTTTGCCACCGCCAAAACCGATGTGG
Organism: Neisseria sp. 19428wB4_WF04; assembly: GCF_015235335.1. Taxonomy (NCBI): domain Bacteria; kingdom Pseudomonadati; phylum Pseudomonadota; class Betaproteobacteria; order Neisseriales; family Neisseriaceae; genus Neisseria; species Neisseria sp. 19428wB4_WF04. The sequence continues at coordinate 25,637 of NZ_JADGLG010000012.1, read as the reverse complement.
CCGAGGGTGCCGAAACCGTGGCAGCCGAAGTGATTGCAGCCGGCAAAGAAGGCAAGAAACTGATTGTCAGCGGCTTCACCGACAGCACCGGTAATGCGGCTGCAAACGAAAAATTGTCGAAAGCGCGCGCCGGTGCCGTGAAAGCCTTCTTGGAAGCGCAGGGCGTGGATGCCGCCAATATCGAATTGCGCAAACCCGAAAACACCACCGGCGCAACCGGCAACGATGCCGAAGGCCGCCGCGTGGAAGTGAAAGTGGAGGGTTGAGTGGTTTCAGACCCTGCCTGAAAAACATGGTGCGGTTTGATAGTGAACCACTGCATTTCTGTTACGGGGTTGCTGTGCCTTAACTCAAAGAGAGTTTTTATAGGCCGCCGAAACGGCAGCCGAATCGGTTCTGTACTGTCTGCGGCTTGCTGCCCGCTATCAAAAGTGAAGTGGGTTCACTATAAACAAAGGCCGTCTGAAAACTTTTCAGACGGCCTGTTTTTTATCGGTGGGTATGCGGGTTAGACGGCTGCGTCTTCCAATACTTTCCCGCGCACATAGGCTTCGGCGGCATCTTTCAAAGCAAAGCGGTCTTTGCCGGAGAAGTCGGCTGGCAATATCGGCTTGGCGAAATCCACACGGATATGGAGCTCGGGCATGGAAACGATGCGCCACAGCGACCGGACCAGGCTCACATCGGCATAAGAAGGGGTGTCGGTGCGGCGGCCGTTGCGGTCGTAATAGCGCAAAACCATGGTTTGAACCGGCGCACCGGCATCTATCGCCGACTGAAACAGCGCGGCTTTGAACGGCAGCACTTCCAGCCCCGATGAAGTTTTGGCCTCGGGGAAAAAGCTGACGTTGCGGCCGGCTTTCAGAGCGGCGGCGATGGCTTGGTTGATGGGTTCCACGTCTTTGCGGGAATGGCGGTTGATAAACACCGTGCCGGCGTTGCGCCCCATTTTGCCGAGTACCGGCCAGGTGCCGATTTCCTGTTTGGCGATAAAACTGCTGGGAAACAGCGCGCTCATGGCGAAAATATCCAGCCATGAAACGTGGTTGGCCACCACCAGCGTGCCGCTTACGGAAAAATGCCCGGGCGGCGTGGTGACGCTGAGTTTTGCGCCCACGGCCTGCAAGGCGCCGGAGCCCAGCGTCATCAGCGCCTTGTCGCGCGCCTGCGGGTCGCTGCCGTTGAGCCTGCTCAAATTGCGGCCGGTTTGAAACAGCCAGACGGCCAGTTTGGCCAAACGGGTGAAACGCAGAAAAATCGGGGCTTTTTGTCGGGACATGGTGCAGTGTGTGTGAAAGTTGTGGGCGGGAATTATAACAAGCGGCAGGGGGTGGCGGAACGCAGGGCGGGTTAAGAAGGGAAGAAAGCCGTGTAAAGGCGGGCGGAATATTTTCAGACGGCCTGAGCGTTTTCTCTTGAAAGTTTTTGACAGCCAAACTCTTAAAATCAAGCCGTGCAGCAGGCCGAAGATGGCACGGATACACAAACGGTACCATGCCGGCATGATTTCAAAGTGGATGATAAAACGCTTTCAGGCGGGGTCTGCTGAATTTAAACGGCCGTCTGAAACATTGGCCATGGTCATTTGCGCCTATGGCAGGGGCAGGGCGGATAAAGGCGGATAACGGTGGGTTGGTTTTCCCGAATGTTGCCAAATCCACTTTAGGCCGTCTGAACGCTATTTCTGGCAGTTGCCGCAATAAAACGTGCCGCGCTGCCCTAATGTTTCTTTCAAAATCAAGCTGCCGCATTGCAGGCAGGGTTGGTTGTGGCGGCCGTAAACCGTGTATTCCTGCTGGAAATAGCCGCTTTTGCCATCGCTGTCGACAAAGTCGCGCAGGGTGCTGCCGCCTGCAGCAATTGCCCGTTGCAGCACCGTGCGTATGGCGTCCACCAGTTTGGCGCACTCTTTGCGGCTAATTGTGCAGGCGGGGCGTTTGGGGGAAATGCCCGCTTTGAACAGGCTTTCGTTGGCATAGATATTGCCCACGCCCACCACCACAGCATTGTCCATCAGTGCCGTTTTTACGGCGCGTTTTTGGGTGCGCAGTTTGCCGTACAGATAGGCGGCATCAAAAGCACCGCTCAGCGGTTCGGGGCCGAGCGCGGCCAAGAGCGGGTGGTGTTCGGCTGCGCCGGCAAACCACAGCACCATGCCGAAGCGGCGCGGGTCGTGATAGCGCAGCACCGTGCCGTTGGCGAATGTGATGTCGAGATGGTCGTGCTTGCCGGGGCCGGCGATGCGGGCATCGTCGGCGGTGAAAACCCTCAGGCTGCCCGACATACCCAAATGCACCAGCAGCAGGCCGGCGGGGAAATGAACCAGCAGGTATTTGGCGCGGCGCGTGCAGCCCTGCACCGTTTGCCCGCTCAAAACCTCAGCCAAACCGGGGGTAACGGGAAAACGCAGCTTGGGTTGGCGCACGGCTGCCGATGCAACGGTTTGGCCGTTGATATGGGGAGCAATGCCGCGCAGGGTGGTTTCGACTTCGGGCAGTTCGGGCATAACGCGCTTTCGTGTCGGATAAATTCTGTGTAGATGCGGCGGTTTGCGCCGCTTTCAGACGGCCTGTGGGCGGCTATTTCCACACCAACAGGGCATGGTTGCGTTTGCCGCGCCGCAGAATGGTGTATTTGCCGAAACGTTTGTGTGCATCGGTTAAAAGATAGGCATCATCGGGTTTGTCGGGCGCGTGGTTGGGATTGTCGGGCTCCACCGCGCTGCCGTTGGCCAGCACCGCCTTGCTGTTTATAAAACCGCGCGCTTCTTTGTTTGACTGCGCCAAGCCCGACAACACCAATGCTTCCACCACATTCACGCTGCCGGAGGCTTCAAACGCAGGCAGGCCGTCCAGCGCGAGTTGTTCGAAATCGGATTCGGTGAGGCTGCCCTGGTCTCCGGCAAACAGGCTTTCCGAAATGCGCTGCGCCGCCTGCAACGCCGCTTCGCCGTGAACCAGGCGGGTCATTTCTTCGGCCAAAATACGCTGCGCTTCGGGTTTGGCACCGCTCGCTTTGTCTTTCGCTTCGATGGCATCAATCTCTTCAACCGACAAGAAAGTGAAATATTTCAAAAATTGATACACATCGGCATCGGCTGTTTTCAGCCAGAATTGGTAAAACTGATAGGGCGAGGTTTTTTCCGCACTCAGCCACACCGCGCCGTCTTCGGTTTTGCCGAATTTGGTGCCGTCTGATTTGGTAACCAGCGGCAGGGTTAAGCCGTATACCGTGGTTTTGTTCAGACGGCGGGTGAGATCGATGCCGCCGGTGATGTTGCCCCATTGGTCGGAACCGCCGATTTGCAGCAGCGCGCCGTGGCGTTTGTTGAGCTCGGCAAAATCATAGCCCTGCAACAGCGCGTAGGCAAACTCGGTAAACGAAATGCCCGCATCGTCGCGCCCGATGCGCTGCTTCACCGATTCTTTGTTCAGCATCGCGTTCACCGAAAAATGCTTGCCGATGTCGCGCAGAAAGTCCAGACAGTTCATGCCGCCGAACCAATCGTGGTTGTTGGCCATCACCGCCGCGTTGCCGCCTTCGAAGCTCAAAAACGGCTCAAGCTGGCTGCGGATTTTTTCCACCCAGCCCGCCACCGTTTCCGCCGTGTTCAGGCTGCGCTCGGCGGCTTTGAAGCTCGGGTCGCCGATCATGCCGGTTGCCCCGCCCACCAGCGCAACCGGCGTGTGGCCGGCCTGCTGGAAGCGGCGCAAAGCCAACACCGGCAGCAGATGGCCGATATGCAGGCTGTCGGCGGTGGGGTCGAAGCCGCAATATAAAGCGATTTTTTGTTCGTCTAATAAAGCATCTAAGGCTTCGGCATCGGTGGTTTGCACGATTAAGCCGCGGGATTGGAGGTCTTGGATAATGGAGGTCATGTAAGTAGCTTATTCTGGTAAATGTTCAGTAGGGATAAGTAATTCTTTGTTGCAAGATCTACCTGATTCTTTAAGGGCAGTATTAAATAATCGGCTAATAGAGGCAACTTTATGAAATATATGCGGGCTATCCGTAGCATCTTGTAACTTATTGCACAGGTGTTGGCGGATTTTGGCAATATGTTCATCAAGGTTGGCATATTCTTTGTAAGCACTTTCTGAGTTGGTATAGAAGTCTGCGAAAATATCAATATATGCAGGTCCATCTATGGCTTGTTTGATATGTGCATCAAAGAGTTTTTTGAAAGGGCAATCTTTGTTTGCTGGAAGGTTTTTATAATTATCAATAAGCTTTTTGACATAGCTATCTAAAATGATTCTGGGGGTATTTGCTAATTCAGATTCAAGTTGATAAGCACGATTAAATGCTGGTCCAAACAGTATTTTGGTTTTTTCCGAATCATTATGATACAAATCTCCAGAAGCAATACCACCCCGGCATAAAAAACCATTAAAAAGTAGCTCTCTTGCCCTGTTGAAAACAGTATATATTAGTAATGCTAAGTTTTCAGCCCCTTCTGCACTCAGTTGATAGCTTGATAATTTCAGAGGTACGGAAAATGCAAAAAAATCCGAGAAAGTCGTTAATCTATCATCATATTCATCAGGTTTTTTACCTGTTTTCCATGTGGTAATAAATGTATGAGCACTAGGATCTTTGGGTAACTCTAAAGAATAAATTAATGTTTCTAACTCTTCTGGATTGTTAATACTTTTTCTGATTGCGTCTTTAAATCCAAGAATATCAAGAAATACTACTACTCTTTTTTCATATGCAGCCTTGGTTATTTCAGTTTCATCTTTACCTGAATACTCGTTAATGGAAATTTTTGTACGTAGCAGTTCATCAATCTTTTCGTTCATATTATTAATAACCTTAAGATTGGAAATAAGTACGAACCAAATCATCACTAATTATATGACCATTGCCATATCCGTTGTTATATGCAATATCCCAAGGTGAACCTTTTAAATGACTAAGTTCTACAAGATGGAAGGCTGGTAAGCTTCCAATTTTTGCTAAAGTTTCGTGAACGACCGATTTTATTTCGGGTGTGATGTCTTCAATATCGTTATATACACTCGCAAGATAATTGATATACTCTCTAGGAATATCTCTATTATGGAAGTGTTTCAATGAATGGTATAAATCGCTGTTCACTGGGCCATAAGGCCAAGCTTCAAAAGGATTAGAAATATTTAATAATTCAATATCTTTAGCTAAAGCAACACCATAACAAAAGTAAGCTAGTTTTTGTAGCTTGAGATTGGTTACATTTTTTTGATATTCGACAATTAAATCTGCTAAGGCATATATAGAAATCATTTTAATCTATCCTTAATAGAATCAAGCTATTAGCGAGTGAGAGAATCCACTAATGGCTATCCTATTACTATCACAGTAAATATGGAATATCTTTTACACATTAAACAAGAAATGAATCACATCTCCGTCCTGCACCACATATTCTTTGCCTTCGGCGCGCATTTTGCCGGCTTCTTTGGCTTTGGCTTCGCCGCCGAGGGTAACGAAATCGTTGTAGGCAATCACTTGGGCGCGGATAAAGCCGCGTTCGAAATCGGTGTGGATCACGCCGGCGGCCTGCGGGGCGGTGTCGCCTTTGTGAATCGTCCACGCGCGCACTTCTTTCACGCCGGCGGTGAAATAGGTTTGCAGCCCCAAGAGCTCGTAGCCGGCGCGGATTAAGCGGTTCAGCCCCGGCTCTTCCAAGCCCATTTCGGCGAGAAATTCGGCTTTTTCTTCGTTTTCGAGTTCGGCAATTTCGCTTTCCAGCGCGGCGCACACGGCCACCACTGGAGCGTTTTCTTTGGCGGCCAGTTCTTTCAAACGCTCGAGGTGGGGGTTGTTTTCAAAGCCGTCTTCGGCCACATTGCCGACATACATGGCGGGTTTGGCGGTGAGCAGGAACAGCGGGCGCAGCATGGCTGTTTCTTCGGCATCGAGGCCGAGTGAGCGCACGGGTTTGCCTTCGTTGAGGTGCGGCAGCAGTTTTTCGCACAGGGCCACCAGTTTTTGCGCGTCTTTATCGCCCGATTTGGCGCGTTTGCCTTCGCGCGCGATGGCTTTTTCCACGCTTGCCAAGTCGGCCAGCGCAAGCTCGGTGCCGATGGTTTCGATGTCGGCAATGGGATCGACTTTGCCGGCAACGTGCACGATGTTGTCGTTATCGAAGCAGCGCACCACGTTTACGATGGCATCGGTTTCGCGGATATTGGCGAGAAACTGGTTACCCAAGCCCTCGCCTTTGCTCGCGCCGGCCACCAGGCCTGCGATATCGACAAATTCAACAATGGCCGGCTGCATTTTCTGCGGCTTGACGATTGCTGCCAGCGCGGCCATGCGCGGGTCGGGCACTTCAACGATGCCGATATTGGGTTCGATGGTGCAGAAGGGATAATTGGCCGCTTCGATACCCGATTGGGTCAGCGCGTTAAACAGGGTGGATTTGCCGACATTGGGCAGGCCGACGATGCCGCATTTTAAGCTCATGTGTGTTCCTGAAGCAGGTGAAATTCAACGCGCGATTGTAGCATATTTCAGACGGCCTTTTGGCGGTGCAGAGGCCGTCTGAAAGGTGCACCGGAATCCGAAGAAAGTTGGTTGCCGTCATACTCGGGCTTGACGCGAGTATCTGCTATTTCTATTGGGGCAAATTCTATTGGGGCAAAAAGATACTCGGTTCAAGCCCGAGTATGACGTAGATGTTTAATGACGCAGATGGTTTTGGCAACCGAAGCCGTCTGAAAGCATTTTTTCAGACGGCTTCAACTGTCATCTCAAACACGCTAAGCCATGTTTATTTAAATAACACAATCAATACAAACAAAGCGGTTATCACGGCCAACCGCAGGCTTTGCCGTTGCGGGCTTGCCGCCGCAGGCAGACGCGCGCATTTTGTGCCGGCAGATTTGGCCGGCCGTGAAAGGATGGTCTGAAAACAGGAAACATAACGGTGTAAGCGGGCGTGCCTGCCGCTTTGTTTGTATATGGAATGTGTGAAAAATAATAAAAAAACAACGGTTTAAAATATTTCAGGCCGTCTGAAAGCGTTTCAGACGGCCTCGATGTGGATGATCTGCGCTTTTATTTAAATAACACGATCAACACCAGTGCCACGGCTATCACGGCCAGCCACAGGCTTTGCCGCTGCTGGATTCTCACCAGATGCAGATAGGCATCGCGCATTTCCTGCCGGCGCGTTTCATCAACCAGCGCATTGATTTTGCGAGGCAGCGCGGGCAGAATCCGCGCCCAATCCGGCGCTTCGTTTTTCAGTTGCCGTATAAAGGCCTTGGGGCCGATCTGCTCGCCCATCCATTTGGTTAAAAACGGTTTGGCGGTATCCCACAAATCCAAGTCGGGGTCGAGCTGGCGGCCCAAGCCTTCAATGTTGAGCAGGGTTTTCTGCAGCAGCACGAGTTGGGGCTGGATTTCGACATTGAAGCGGCGGCTCACTTCAAACAGGCGCATCAGCACCAGGCCGAACGATATTTGCGAGAGCGGCTTGTTGAAAATCGGCTCGCACACCGAGCGCACGGCGGCTTCCAATTCTTCGGCACGGGTGTCGGGCGGCACCCAGCCCGATTCGATGTGGGCGGTGGCCACGCGGTGGTAGTCGCGGTTGAAAAAGGCGAGAAAATTAATCGCCAGATAGCGTTTGTCGTAATCGGTGAGGCTGCCGACAATGCCGAAGTCCAGCGCGATATAGCGGCCGTCGCCGGCCACCAGAATGTTGCCGGGGTGCATATCGGCGTGGAAAAAGCCGTTGCGGAACACTTGGGTGAAGAAGATCTCCACGCCGTAGCGGGCCAGTTGCCGCAAATCAATGTTTCGGGCTTTCAAGGCGGCGGTGTCTGCTATCGGTGTGCCGTCCATCCATTCGATCGTGAGCACGTCGCGGCTGCAATAGTCGTAATACACTTTGGGCACAATCAGCATGGTGCTGTTTTGGAAATCGCGGCCGAGCCGGCCGGCGTTGGCCGCCTCGCGCATCAAATCAAGCTCATCGTGCAGGTATTTGTCGAACTCGTCCACCACTTCGCGCGGCTTTAAGCGTTTGCCGTCTGCAAACAGCCGCTCTGCCCAGGCGGCACCGAAGCGCAGCAAGGCCAAGTCCTGCTCGATAACAGGCAGCAGATTGGGGCGCAACACTTTAACCGCCACGGCTTCACCGCTGTGCAGGCGGGCTTTGTGCACCTGTGCAATCGAGGCACTGGCCACAGGCACGGTTTCAAATTCGGCATAAAGTGTTTCAATCGGCTGCCCCAGCGAGGCTTCAATCTGGCGGCGCGACAATTCTGCGTCAAACGGCGGTACGCGGTCTTGCAGTTTGGCAAGTTCGCGCGCGTAATCAGGCGCAATCAGGTCGGGTCGGGTGGAGAGCACCTGCCCGAATTTCACGAAAACCGGCCCCAAATGCTCGAGTGCTTCGCGCAAACGCACCGGCAAGGGGGTGTGTTGCGCATCGGGCGGTTGCGGCAGTTTCTGCAACAGCGAGCGCAGCCAACTTTGGCGCACCCGGCCGGCAATCAGATCGGCGAGGCCGTAGCGGTAAACGGTTCGGATAATGGTTTGGGTACGTTTAAGCCATTTCATAACGGTGCGGTGCAGGTGGGAAAAGGTGGATTATAAAACAGGAACGCGGCGGGTTTGCGGATAGGCGGGCGCAGAGGTTTGCGCCGCCGGCCTGTTTTTCAGACGGCCTCTTGATGGCGGTTACTGTTGCAGCACGCTCAGCCCGGGCAGGTCGGCGAAGCTGCGCTCGCGCACGATGCGGCAGAAGTTTTCCAAATAGGCTTTGCCCGCATCTTCTGCACGCATGGCCGCGTAAAGCTCGCTTTGCAGGCCGTTGCGGGTAATCCGGCGCGAAACCACATAGCCTTTTTCGATATAGGGCATCACCGTCCAATAGGGCAGGGCGGCGATGCCGCGGCGGCTGGCCACAAGCTGGATGATGGCAATGGTCAATTCGCTGTGGCGGCGCGGCGGGTTGATGCCTTTGGGCAGCAATACTTTGCGCAGAAGATCGAGCATATCGTCCGGAACAGGGTAGGTAATCAGCGTTTCACCGGCAAAATCTCCGGCTTCCCACACGGTTTTGGCGGCCAGCGGATGATCTTTGGCGCAGATGCCGACCATGCCGTAGGCAAACAGAGGCTGATAGGTGATGCCCGCCTGCGGGGCGGCTTCGGAAACAATGGCCAAATCGGCACGGTGCTGCAGCAGCAGCCCTACCGGGTCGGCCTGAAAGCCCGAAACAATATCCAGCTCCACCTGCGGCCACAGCGGGCGGAACTCGCCCATCGCCGGCATCAGCCAGTCGAAGCAGGTGTGGCATTCCACCGCCAGCCGCAATTCGCCCGCTTCACCTTCGACAATCCGGGCCAAATCGCGCTCGGCGGCGGCCACCTGCGGCATCAGGTCGCGCGCCAGCTGCAACAGCCGCTCACCCGCAGGCGTGAAGCGCAGGGGTGAAGATTTGCGCTCGAACAGCGGCGTTCCATAATAATTTTCCAACGCGCGGATTTGGTGCGACAGGGCAGACTGAGTGAGGAACACCCGCTTGGCGGCCAACGAAACGCTGCCGGTTTCCTCAAGTGCCAGCAGGGTTTTGAGATGGCGCAGCTCGATGATGGAATCCATAATATTTCAGACGGCCTGTGCGGTTGAAGAACCGGTGTATATTAGAATAATTCATACGGCTGCGCAAACGGGCGGCGCAGAAAGAATAAAAGAACATACCGCAGGTTAAATAAAACCGGATCGGGTGGCGGGCTGCAGAGGGATATGATGCAGCAGCACGGGGGGATGCTGTGTCTCGGCTCAATCGAGAACTTCTGCCGCCGCAACGGCACGGAATCTGTTTGCGCTGCCCGCGGTGCCTTTGTTTTTCGTTGTTGGGCATGGTTTCATGATGGAGGCGCAAGGCGGGTGCCGTATCGGCTTACATTGAATCTGCTGAAGCCGGCCGTTTGCTATATCCGACCCGCATCCGCCAAAATGAGTGCGGGGCGGGGTGATGGTAAGGCACAACAACAGCAGGGCGGCCGGGCTGTTATGGTTTTAAAACGGGCCGGTCGAATACAGGGGTGTTTCAGACGGCCTGGCCTGTGAAAAATGCTAAAATGACGGCTTTGATATTCTTGGCGGCTGTTGCCGGCCGTCTGAAAAGCCATCGTGAATGCTGTAAACCACAACCCATTGCCTGATTGTTTTGCGCTGCCTGCTGCCGAAGAGTCGGGCGGCTGGAGCGTGTATTTGGTATTGTGCGGCAACGGCTCGCTTTATTGCGGCATCAGCAACCGCCCGCAGGAGCGGTTTGCGGCGCACGCTGCGGGCAAGGGGGCGAAATATATGCGCATTCACAAGCCCGTGGCGATGCGGCTGGTGTATGCCGGCGTGGCGCGCGCCGAAGCTGCGCGGCTTGAGGCACGGGTGAAAAAACTCACCGCCCGGCACAAACGCGAATTGTGGGCGGCGCTGCCGGATGTTCAGACGGCCTGAGTGAGGCCGGCGCTGCGCTTTGAAATCAGTGGCACAGGCTTTGCATACTTGCACTGTTTCCGGCCTGCCGCCTGATATGTGTTTTGGCAGTTCGGCTATAATCCAACCGTTATCCGTTTATGTGAAGCCTGAAGATAAGCCGGAACGCGCTCGCTGCCGCCGTATATCTGTGTAATTGTAGCGAAGCCGTACCGGCGGCACCCGGTGGGGTTTCGTTTGTAAAGAGGGTAAACCGATGAAGATAAAAGCTGTTTTATTGGGGCTTCTGCTGGCCTCGGTGTGCACCGTCAGCATTGCGAAAAATGCTTTTGATAAGAAAAATAACGAATGCGAAGTGGTTTCCGAAAAAAGAACGGTCGTGGAGCAACCAGGAAATTCTGTTTGTTCCCAGCGTGAGGCAAACGCCGAGTCGTTTGCGGGTAACCATGATTGAGGCTGCTTACCGCAAGAAAAACAAGGATGACAAAATCACGGCGGCAGCGGTTTGCGAAACCTAATTATTTGGTTTTGGCAAAACGCCCGCCGATTCCGCAGGGCGTGATTAACAAATCTTTCGGCTGCCGGGTCGGCGTGGGGCATTCTGAGCACTCGGGGGAAAATACCGCAACGGGGGGTGATGCACGTTCATTACCGCAGCGGCAGCATCATCAATGAAAATATTTCGATGACGTTTACGGTGTGCAAACCCGATCAAAACTATGATTATGGGAAACATTTATGTGTGCCGCGCCATTAGGGGCGCATAACAACACAACCATACCAAACGGCTTTTGATTTTGTATGGATTAACGGCATTAAGGAACCATTTAAGATGAGCGAAAACATACACCACAATGTCGATAGCGGCGAAATCGACAAATTCAGCCGGCTTGCCCACAAATGGTGGGACAAAACGGGCGAATTCAAACCCCTGCACGACATCAACCCGCTGCGTTTGGGCTATATCGACTCAATCGTGCGGCTGGCGGGCAAAACCGTGCTCGATGTGGGCTGCGGCGGCGGCATTTTGTCGGAAAGCATGGCCAAGCTCGGGGCGGGGAGTGTGCTCGGCATCGACATGGCCGAAAAATCGCTGCAGGCGGCGCAAGCCCATGCGCAGCAGCAGGGAGTGGGCAATATCGGCTACCGCTGTGTGCGCGTGGAAGATTTGGCAAAAGAGCGGCCGCACAGTTTCGATGTGGTAACGTGCATGGAAATGATGGAACACGTTCCCGACCCAGCCGCCATTGTGGCCGCCTGCGTCAAGCTGGTAAAGCCTGAGGGCACGGTGTTTTTTTCGACTATCAACCGTAACCCCAAATCATATCTGCACGCCATTCTCGGCGCAGAATATATTTTGGGCTTGGTGCCGCGCGGCACGCACGATTGGCAGAAATTCATCACGCCCGCCGAGCTGGCCCGCATGTGCCGGCAGGCAGGGCTGGATATTGCCGACACCAAAGGCATGGGCTACAACCCGCTCACTAAGGTTTACCGCCTGAACGGCAACACCGCTGTCAATTATCTGGCGGCCTGCAAACCGGTATTTCAGGCCGTCTGAAAACAAAAAACAGGCCGTATCAACGGCCTGTTTCGATAGCGAGGATTATTTTTTAACCACACGGGTGTAAACCGCGAGAATCACCACGGCGGCGATGGTGGAGGCAATCCAGCCGGCAGGCTGGCCTGCTTCATACCAGCCGGCGGCCTGCCCGGCCCAGCCTGCCAGCAGCGAACCGCCGATGCCCAGCAGCGTGGTCATGATAAAGCCCAAGTTGTCCTTGCCCGGGTGCAGCACTTTTGCCAACACGCCCACAACAAAGCCCACGATAATGGTGACTAACCAGCCCATAACATTCCTTTCGTATTATTCGGTTTGAATCGGTTGGAGCATTTTCAGCGCGGCAGTTGAAACCGCTTCGGGATATGCCGTCTGAAAATATTTTCCGCCCGCATCATACACAGCCCCGTAACGCTGCCGAGCCTGTGATTGCATTTCTTTTCATAACTATAAAATATTTTGAACACACGGCGCGGTTTTGGGGTGGAAATACAACAAAACGCAACACTTCGGCTATAATCACGTTAAACGTCTGCCAAACCGCCTGTGGGCGGTTTGTTTGCTTGGCAGGCTGCAAACGTTATATTTAACGTTATATTGAAAGAAAGAAGATTATGCCCCGTACCACAACCGCGCTCGGCGACCGGCAGACGGCTGTTTTATTGGCCATGCTGGTGGCGCTGATGCCGTTTTCGATAGATGCCTATCTGCCCGCGATACCTGCGATGGCGCAAAGCCTGGGGGCGGATATCCACCGCATCGAGCAGAGCCTGAGTATGTTTTTGTTCGGCGTGGCGCTGGGGCAGGTGGCGGGCGGTTCGCTCTCCGACATCAAAGGCCGCCGCATCATTGCTTTAACGGGGCTGTCGGTATACATCGCCGGCGTGGTGGGGCTGACCGTGGTTCAGACGGCCGAACAATTATTGTTGTTGCGGCTGGTGCAGGCGTTTGGTGCGGGCATGACGGTGGTGGTGGTGGGTGCCGTTGTGCGCGATAACTACGAAGGCCGCAAAGCCGCGCAAATGTTTGCCTTAATCGGCATCATCATGATGGCCGCTCCGCTGGTGGCGCCGATGTTGGGCGCGGTGTTGGAAAGCATAGGCGGCTGGCGGGCGGTTTTCGTGTTTTTGGGCGTGTATGCCGCTGCGGTGTGGGGGCTGCTCTACCGCTTTTTGGCCAAACCCGGGCGCACGGAGCCGATAGACCGCCGCATTTTCAGCGTGGCCGCCGGCCGCTACAAACGGGTATTGTCCAACACGCCCGCATTGGGCTATCTGTTTTTTCAGGCGTTCAGCTTTTCATCGATGTTTGTGTTTTTAACCGAATCATCGTTTGTGTATATGGAGCTCTACGGCGTTTCTGCCCATGCCTATGCGTGGATGTTCGGCATGAACATCATCACGATGGCCTTTTTCAACCGCATCACCGCCCTGCGTTTGAAAAGGGGCACCCATGCGCAGGATATTCTCCAATGGGGGATTGCCATTCAGCTTGCGGCCAACATGCTGATGTTTGCCTCGGTGCTGCTGCTGGGGCTGCCGCCGATGTGGTGGCTGGCGGGCTGCGTGATGTTGTCGGTGGGCACGCAGGGTTTGATTACCGCCAACACACAGGCTTGCTTTATGGCGTATTTCCGTGAAGAAGGCGGCAGCGCCAACGCCGTGCTGGGCGTGTGCCAGTCGGTGATAGGCGCGCTGGCGGGGATGCTCGCTACATGGCTGCACAACGGCACGGCCGCAGTGATGTCGGGCATGATGCTGTTATCGACACTGACCGGCATTTTTCTGCTGTGGCTGTGTTCGCGCGGGGCGTGGCTGCAAAACAAAGGCAGTGAAATGAAATAAACCGCAGGCCGTCTGAAAACCGAAAAGGCAGGGTGGTTTCCCTTTTATGGCGCACGGCTTGTGTTTTGCGGGAAACGGCGGCTCTGCGGCTCTCGGGCGTGCCGGAAAACGGCACGGCGCTGCACGTTTCCCGCGTTGCCTGCCGCCTTTCAAAACCCCGAAGCAGGGTTGCAAACCAAAACCGAAAGTATGGGAACGCCGGGTTTTCTACACAGGCCGTCTGAAAACATTTGCCGTTTCAGACGGCCTTTGCCTATGCAGATTAATGTTAAAATCGGTTTCCTTATCTTATTCAGCCGCAACGGAAACGCTATGTCTGCCGACAACCCACTTTTGCCGCACCGCAACGCCATCGATGAAATCGATGCCGCCATTTTGCGCCTTCTGAACGAGCGGGCAGGACATGCCCGCGCCATCGGCGGGCTCAAAGGCACCGGCGCGGTTTACCGCCCCGAGCGCGAGGCTGCCGTGTTGCGCCGCATACAGGATTTAAACGCCGGCCCGCTGCCCGATGAGGCGGTGGCGCGGCTGTTCCGCGAAATCATGAGCGAATGCCTGGCGGTGGAACGGCCGCTCACCATCACCTATCTCGGCCCCGCCGGCACGTTTACCCAGCAGGCCGCCGTCAAACATTTCGGCCATGCCGCCCGCACACAGGCCTGCGCCACCATAGACGAAAGTTTCCGCCTGGTGGAAGCACGCCAGGCCGATTATGTGGTTGCACCGGTGGAAAACTCCACCGAAGGCAGCGTGGGCCGCGCGCTTGATCTGCTTGCCGTTACCCCGCTGCAGGCCTGCGGCGAAGTGATATTGCGCATACACCACCACCTGCTGCGCAAAAACAGCGGCAGCATGAAAGGCATCACCAAAGTTTACGCACACGCGCAAGCACTTGCCCAATGCCATGAATGGCTGGGGCGCAACCTGCCCGAGGCGGTGCGCATTTCCGTATCGAGCAACGCGGAGGCCGCCCGCCTGGCGGTCGAATCCGGTGATGAATCGGCGGCGGCCATCGCCGGCCGAACCGCCGCCGAACTTTACCGCTTGGCCAAAGTGGCCGACAGCATTGAAGACGAGCCCAACAACACTACCCGTTTTTTGGTGTTGGGCCACCAAACTCCCGCACCCACAGGGCGGGACAAAACCTCGCTGGTGGTTTCCGCACCCAATAAAGCCGGTGCGGTCGGTGCCCTGCTCAAACCGTTTACCGAGGCCGGCATTTCCATGACCAAATTCGAAAGCCGCCCCAGCCGTTCGGGCTTATGGGAATACCTGTTTTTTATCGACATCGAGGGCCATAAAGACGAAACCGAAGTGCAGGCAGCACTTGCCGCGCTGGAGAAACGCGCTTCGTTTGTGAAAGTTATCGGGGCATATCCGACTGCGGTGCTGTGAAGGAGCCGCAAGGTTGCGCTGCGGGTTTCAGACGGCCTTATGGCCGGTGTTGGAAATCGATTCAAATTTAACTTGTATTATCAGGCAGCCGCCCGCTTTACAACCATAACAACGCCGGCCTGCCCGGTATGGATGGGAGCGGGCAGGCCGGCGCGCAGCGTGAGCGGCAGAAAGCCGCCCGCGAAGCGTATGGCGAAAGATAAATATTTCAAACTGTCGTTTGATCTGCGCCGGGATGGTTAGCGGCAGCTCGGCCGCAACTCGGGCGGTCAGACAATGAAATGAAGCGGTGCGGATTCTTCGGGCTGAAGCGGCGCCGGCGGCTCTGCGCTATAGGCATAAGCTGCGGGGGCATTTTGCGCGGCCGGGGCGTGGGAGGCTGCGCCACCGCTTGACTGTTCCAGCGCGGCGGCCAGCTTTGCCTCGGAGATTTTCCCTTCGAGCACATCGTTGCCGAATGTGCCGGAATCGAAAATGAAGCGGGAAACGGCGGCGTTTTTGCCGGTGTTCTGCCGTTCGATAATCAGTTTGTCGCTGCTGTTTGCGAGGCTGATTTCCCAGTTGGTTTGGCCAGCCAGCCACGGGTGGGCGGTGCGGGTGATGGTTAGGTCTTCGGGGGTGATGCCTGCGCCGAAACGCACGCTGTTGCTGCCTTCGGTGTCGGAAATCGTGTCTTGGCCGTAACCTTTGGCAAATATAAAGGTATCGTTGCCTGCGCCGCCGTAGAGCTGATCGTTGCCGCTGCCGCCGTCAAGTGTGTCGTGGCCTGAGTTGCCGTGCAGGATATCGTTGCCGCCGAGGCCGTTGAGCCTGTCGTTGCCTGTCCAGCCATCGATTAAGTTGTTGCCGCTGCTGCCGTTGATGGTGTTGCCGTTGATGTCGCCAAACAGAATGCCGCTACTCTCGGGGGTATCCTGCAAATCGAATTTGATGGTGTGGGTGGCATCGTTGGTGCGGCCGCTGCGGGCTGCGGTGCTGTCGTCAAATTTGAATTCGATGGCGGCTTCGGTGGCGCCGCGGTTGGGAATAAACACGAGGTTTTCGGTATCGAAATCGTGGAAGCGGCCTTTTTTCACCCATTCGATAATCTGGCCGTCTGAAGACAGATAGGCCAAACGCCCGCCTGTTACGTTTTCGATATCGAAGCGGTATTCGGCAAGCACGTTGTCCGGCCCCACGCCGAAATCTGCTTCGCTCATGCGGTAGCCGCTTTGGCTGTTGATGGTGATGGTTTTGCGGTTGCCGGTGATGCCGATGCGCTCGGCAAGTTCCCACGGGCTGAGGGTTTCACCGGCAAATTCGAAACGGGTGATGGCGAGGTTGGACTCTTCATCGGCGCTTTGGTTGTGGATGGTGAGTTTGTCGCTGCTGCCTTTAACGGCCATCTGCCAAATATTGGCGATGTTGCCGTCTGCCTGAACGGTGGCGGTGATGGTTAAATCTTCGGGGCGGATGTCTGCTCCGAAGCGCAGGGTGTTGGTGCCGGTGGGGTCGGAAACGGTTTCTACGCCGGGGGTGCGGTAATCGATGATGGTGTCGTGGCCGTAGCCGCGGGCGAAGAAATAGGTGTCATCTCCGTTGCCGCCTGCCAGCAGGTCGTCTCCTGCGCCGCCATCGAGATAATCGTCGCCGTCGCCGGGATCGGGGTAATAGCGTTCGCCCAAGCTGTTTTCAATCAGGCTGACGGCTTTGCCGCCGATTAATCTGTCGTTGCCTGCGCCGCCGTAGAGTTTGTCGCTGCCGTCGCCGCCGATCAGCAGGTCGTTGCCGCCCTGGCCGGATAATGTATCGTTGCCGCCGCCTCCGGAGAGGTGGTTGTTGCCGTGGTTTCCGTTCAGCGTGTTGTTGCCGTTATTGCCGCTGCCGTTGAGGTTGCCGCTGCCGGTGAGGGCGAGGTTTTCTACATGGGCAGGCAGGGTGTAGCCCACGCTGCTGAACACGGTGTCGGTGCCGTGGTTTTCCAACTCGATTACGGTATCCCGGGTATTGTCCACATAATAGATATCATGACCGTTGCCGCCGTGCATGGCATCGGCACCGCTGCCGCCGTCAAGAATGTCGTTGCCGCCGTGGCCGTAAAGCGTGTCGTCGCCGGCCAAACCGAGCAGCCGGTTGCGGTTGTTGTTGCCGGTGAGCACGTTGGCTTGGCCGTTGCCGGCGGCGTTGATTGCGCCGTGCCCCACCAGTGTGAGGTTTTCTACATGATCGGGCAGGGTGTAGCTGACGCGGCTGTAGGCTGTGTCTGTGCCTTGTCCGGGTTTTTCGATGATGCGCTCCTGCGGATGCTCGATGTGGAATACGTTATCGGCAAAGTCGCCGTAAAACACGCCGGGTGTGCCGGTGGCGTTGGGTTGGCTGCTCATGATAGTCTCCTTGATTTGAATGGATATTAATGATGATATTCGGATAAGGTGCCGGATTGTGGTTTGGATTTTAGTGCCGGCAATGGGAATTTATTACAAAAAATGATTATATACAATATTTTAAATAAAATTATTGCCGGGGTGAAAACAGGGTCATATTCACCGCATGGGTTCATTTGAATTTGAATAACTAGCAGGAAGAGCTGTATGCGTGGGGCCGTCTGAAAAGCTGTGTTGTGCAGATTCTGCTAGAATATCCGACCAATCTTAAAGGAAACCGATTATGGCTTGCCCTTTGTGCGCCGCCGCCAACGAAGATGTGCTGCTGCAAACCGATAATCTGCGTGTGATCGCCGTACACGATGAAACCAACGCTCCCGCATTCTGCCGCGTTATCTGGCAGCATCACGTTGCCGAAATGACAGATCTGCAACCTGCAGAACGCCGAGAGCTGATGGAAGCGGTTTTCCGGGTGGAGGCTGCCATGCGCCGGGTGTTCCGGCCTGCCAAAATCAATTTGGCCAGCCTGGGCAATGTGGTGCCGCACCTGCACTGGCACATCATTGCCCGCTTCGATAACGATGCCAATTTTCCCGCCCCTGTTTGGCTGCCGGCCGTGCGGAAACCAGGAGTGGTGTTGCCGCAAGACTGGCCGCAGCAGATCAAAGCATTACTGTAATCCATACTTCAGGCCGTCTGAAAACGATATGGAAATCCATTGGCAGACTCAATAATTGCTGTAATCCACACTTTGCAGGCCGTCTGAAAATGTTTGCAGGCTTTCAGACGGCCTGCGTTGTGTGATACGGCTCAATGCCTTTAAAATATAGGACAACTCCGCCGGAATCCACTTTATTGCCGTTACGGCACTGCTGCGTTTTGGCTCAAAGAGGGCGGTTTTGTCGGCCGCACGGCAGCAGAACCGGGTTCGCAATTGTTTGCGGCTTGCTGGTTTGGTTTTGCAAATAAAGTGGGCTCACTATCATATACGATCGTAATACGCATTCATCCGGCCGTCTGAAAGGGCGGCGCACACTAGGAATTTTTATGACTTGGCAACCTTCAAGACGCAATTTTCTGAAAGCCTCGGCTGCTGCAGCCGGAGCGGGCGTGCTTGCCGCCTGCGGTAGCGGCGGCACCGCCCGCCCTGCAGCTCAAGCCGGCAAAGCCCAAATCGTGCCGCCGAAAACCACCCGACCCGGCCGCAGCGGCGACAACATATTGCGCGTTGTTGCGCCATCGGGTTTTGCCGACAGCGCCGCCCGCTCCGAAACCGGACTCACCCGCCTGCATAACGCCGGGTTTGCCGTTACCAACCAGCAAGCCGCCTTCCGCCGCTACCAGCGTTTTGCCGGCACCGACAGTGAAAGGATTGCCGACTTTCAAGATGTGGCAGCAGGCCGCGTTGCCACCCCGAAAGTGTTGATGGGGCTGCGCGGCGGCTATGGAGCCGTGCGCATTTTGCCGCACATTGATTTTGCCGCCCTCGGTGCCCGTATGCGAGAGCGCGGCACGCTGTTTTTTGGTTTCAGCGACCTATGCGCCGTGCAGCTTGCCCTGCTGGCCAAAGGCAATATGGCCAGCTTCGCCGGGCCGATGGTGTACAGCGAGTTCGGCAAACCCGCTCCCAGCATTTATACGATGGAATCGTTTATACGCGGCACCACCCATGCCGACAATACTATCAGCGTATATAACGTTCAGCGCCGCAGTGTCAGTGCCGAAGGCACGTTTTGGGGCGGCAATTTAAGCGTGTTGGCCTCACTCGCCGGCAGCACATATATGCCCGATATTCGGGGCGGCATTCTGTTTCTCGAAGACGTGGGCGAGCAGCCCTACCGCATCGAGCGTATGCTTCAAACCCTGCATCTGGCCGGTATTTTGTCGAAACAGCAGGCCGTGGTGTTCGGTGATTTCCGTATGGGCACTATCCGTGATGTGTACGACAGCAGCTATGATTTCAGCACTGTGGTCAATAATGTCGGCCGAATTGCCAAAGTGCCTGTGCTGACAGGCTTCCCGTTCGGCCACATCACCAACAAAGCCACGTTTCCGCTGGGTGCGCATGCAAAAATCACCGCTGAATCCAACGGCGGCTATTCGGTCAGATTCAGCGGCTATCCCACACTCAACGCCGCCGGTTTGATGCTCGATACGCTGCTGCCGCCGCCGGTTCCCGCTTATCAGCCCGTGAATATCGTGGAAGACCCGGAGCAGGAGTAAGAGCCGGGGTGAACGTATTGCTTTCGCCTTAATTTCAATCACAATCTGCGTGTAATCTGTTTTACAAACTTCCGAAAACCGTCCCAGAAACTTGGTGGGGCGGTTTTTTACCGTGGGGAGTTGAAGGAATCTATTTTGAAGGGTAACTTCGGGGAAATGGGAATACATAGGGCAGGGAAAATAATTTTATTCGGCATTCTTGAGCGCCGGGGTGAGATGTTGATTGTTGCGGTGGATAAGGGCGGGCAAAAGCTTGTTGGTTGTTGGAAAAAGAAAAATCATGTCCGACACACCGTTTGCCATGTAAAGAGCCGTCACATATTAATGCCGGCGGCTTCACCCTTCTGCCGTATCCATTACTCTCGGCTGTAGCAGGGAATCAAAATCATATTTAACGGTATTGAAAAAATCCCCGAATCAGGCTGGATATATCTGAGCAGATGCAGTGTAATCGACCGAAAATTTTTCTGGCTGTTCTTGAAAGAACGCAAATCTAAATTTAATTTTTGCGCATCAAGAGAGCAGCTTGAAATATTGTGCAAATCAAATAATGTGGTGTTCGGGGCTGACCCGGTGCAGTTTTTAAATGCTTCTCCCAAACCACTCTACTCTGCCGATAATAGCCACATCATCGGTCATATTATTGAGATTGATTTCAAACGCGGGGTAAGCCTCGTTGGCGGAAATCACATTCACGATTCCGCCGGGCATCAACTGCAAACGTTTGACCAATAGATTTTCATTTAGACGCAATACATAAAGACCATCGCGCGGCATGGTTTCGCCGTGATTGATCAAAATCGAATCACCATCGTTCAATACCCCTTCCATCGAGTCGCCTTTTACCGAAATTACCGAAAGATTTTTGGTATCGCGGGTTACATAATTTTCTATCCAATAACGGCGGAAAGCCATGCTGAACACAGGGGTTTCATCGCCCACCAAGCGGCCGTATCCGGCTGCCGCCTGGATATCGTAACGGGGCACGAATACAAATTCATCGATATTTACAGGGTTGCCTAAAGTGTCCTCGGCAGCGGAGGGCGTTGGCATGGCAGAGTTCGGAAACGGCTCACCTTCGCCCGTGAGCAGCCAATCTATACTGCAACCTTTCAATTGCTTGATTTTTTTTAGGGTTTCTGCTTTTGGTAAGCCGCCTTCGTTCCAAATACGGCTGAAACCCGCAATCGTCATATCGATATCTGCTGCAATTTTGGCCTGCTTGGCTTCGTTTTTCCAAAGAAAAGCCAATCTGTCTTTAAATGTGTTCATATGTTCCTTATCAAGTGTAGCTTTGCATACTAGCTTGTGATTCATTTACATTTTACTTTAGTTTTTCTTAAAATGTAAGATAAATTTTGAAAATAAATAAGAAAAAGTATTGCAATTTCAGATTTTGATAAGTAACATTCTTCTATACTTAATTTTTTTTTCATAAACTGATTTATTTAAGCAAATGTTTACCTTCTGAGTTGGAATGGTTGTTTGGTTTTGTTTGGCAGGTTTTACATAAACCGCAAAGCAGCTGAATAAAATCTTAGCAAGTCCGGCCGGCAGGGAAAGGAGCGAAATCATGCAAAGCACGCAACGCAAAGGTTTGGTGTTGGTCAGCACATTGGCCGCAATGGCTGCAGCATTCTCTTCCGGCCACACGGAGGCCCAATCCGCCGAAATGCCGCTGTCGGAGTTGGGCTGCGATAAATTGAATATATTGCGGATCACGCAAATGAACGGTAAACAACAAGTCTTTGCACGCGAATGCGCCGCTGCAGAAGCCGCCCAAGCATGGGAACAGTCTTACGGCGCACTTGACTCCGAAAGTTTGATTGCGAGTGTGATATACGAATAGCGGGTTAAACCGTTGGGCTGAAACAACACCCGGTGATAACGGTTAAAATGCCTACAGTTTTCGGTAGAAGGTTTTACCGGTGTTTCCGCTCCGGCCGTATGAAATCTGCGTTTCACGGTGTGGATTGCTGCAAGCCGCCAACAGGCAGGCCGGCGCGCTAGAAATCAAAATTTCGGCAGATATGGGCAAACTCATGATAAGGCTTGGTAATGTGTAAATGATAAAACTATCGTTCTGCCAATCTTTGTTGTCTTTGTCCAAAAAATTTCCCGGCAATATGGATACAACCCGGCAATATGGATACAAGATGAGGCTGCCATCCTAAAAATCGGGAATCACAGTCTTGTAAAATTATTATTTTGATATAAATCAATATCTTATATAAAAAACTTTTAACCCGCCTTGAGCAGTCTGCATTTACAAAACTTGACCCTAAATGCAGTTTGCAGTATAGTCGGACACCAAATTTACTGCCGATTTGATACAGCTTGCGGGCGTTAAAACAGCTAAAGCGTAGGTTGCACTTTGCACCCATCTGTTTGCAATAAAGCCCGCTGTGTTATACATCGGGCTTTATTGTTTTGGATAACCTTATGATTAGTTTGAACAATGTTTCCAAGCGCTATCAAAACCGCGATAAAACATGGTTTACCGCCGTAGAGCCGATTTCACTGCAAATTGAAGCGGGCGAAATTTTCGGACTGATGGGCTACTCGGGTGCGGGCAAATCCACGCTGTTGCGTCTGATTAATCTGCTCGAGCGTCCCGACACCGGCACGGTAACGGTGGGCGGCCAAGAGCTGACGGCGTTAAGTGCCGCCCAGCTGCGCCGGGCGCGGCAGAATATCGGTATGGTGTTTCAGCAGTTTAACCTGCTCTCCAACCGCACTGTGGCCGACAATGTGGCTTTTCCGCTGGAAATTGCCGGTTGGCCGTCTGAAAAAATTCAGGCGCGGGCGGCGCAATGTTTGGAAATTGTCGGGCTGGAAAACCGTGCCGGACACTATCCAGCCCAGCTTTCAGGCGGTCAAAAACAGCGTGTGGGCATTGCCCGCGCGCTCGCTCCCAACCCTCAGGTGATCCTGGCCGATGAGCCAACCTCCGCGCTCGACCCTGCGACTACCCGCAGTGTGTTGGGATGTTTGGAAGACATTAACAAACGCTTTAATGTAACCATTGTTATTGTTACGCATGAGATGAGCGTATTGCGCCGCCTGTGCGACCGCGCGGCTCTGCTGCATCAGGGCAGATTGGTGGAAACCGTGTGTGTCAATAACAACCAAATCCACGCCCAATCCGAAATCGGGCGCGAACTGGTGCAGGAGGGTTAAGATGGGAGACTTAACTTTTTCACAAGCCTTGGAAACCATTGGCCGTATGCGCGGTGAAATCTTGCAGGCCTTATGGGAAACCTTCGTAATGGTGGGTTTGTCCACCACATTTGCCGCCGTATTCGGCACCTTGTTGGGTGTGCTGCTGTTTGTTACCGCCAACCGCCAACTGTATTACAACCGTCCCGCCAATCTGGTGTTGGACAATCTGGTTAATCTGATGCGTGCGTTTCCGTTTGTGATTCTGATGATTGCGATGATTCCCGCCACCCGGGCCATTGTCGGCAGCACTATCGGCCCGGTTGCCGCTTCGTTGGTGCTGAGTGTTTCCGGCCTGTTTTATTTTGCCCGCTTGGTTGAACAGAATCTGCGCGAAGTGCCGCGCGGTGTGATTGAAGCCGCCATCAGTATGGGCGCGGCTCCAATGGAGGTTGTCCGCAAAGTGCTGCTCAACGAAGCCCGTGCAGGCATGGTGTCGAGCATTACCGTATTGGCCATCGGCCTGCTTTCATACAGCGCGGCAGCGGGCATGATCGGCGGTGGAGGCTTGGGCGATTTGGCCATCCGCTACGGCTACTACCGTTACCAAACCGAAGTCATCATTTTTATCGTAGCCATTTTGGTATTGCTGGTGGTGGTGCTTCAGGGTTTGGGCAATCTGATTTCACGCAGTATCGATAAAAGATAAAATAAAATTTCGGTATCGGCCGTCTGAAAACGGTCAAACCAAATTTGACCAGCGGAGCCGGGCTTTGCGGTGCGGCAAAACGCATTGTTCAGGAAACAAGGGCGGGGTTCTAACCCGGAACGGAGTGCCGGGCGCAAGAAAGTAGAAAGTTGTTTCCCTTCAGGAAAATACAGGAAAAAAGCATCTCCGCATCTTTAATAAAACAGCAAGATACACATACAGGACTGTATTTTGAAAACGGCAAACCGGCCGAAAGAGCAGCCTCCGGCTGAGCCGGCCGGCCAAACAGAATGGAAGATAGTGATAAAACTGCAAGATCAGGCCGTCTGTGTTTTCCGTACCATGCGTTTGAGTTTTGCTTTCTGCCCGGCGGTATGCCGCACCCGTACAGGCAGCACAAGCCTTTTCCCTGCTTGCAGATGCCCCCGGCAGTTTGGGTTTGAGCACAGTCCGGCCTTTAGCCGCAGGCGGGAATAAACTGCATTCCTTATTGGGAATAAGCGGTAAATGCCGTATTTGAAAATTCAATCCGAGGCCGTCTGAAAAGATATTCAGACGGCCTCGGAAAGAAAAATATTTTACGATGCTTTAACATTCACAATAGTGTGCCTACGATATCGTCCTGCACATTTTTAAGTTTGAAAAGTATTTTCCAAAACTCTTTAAATGCTTGAAGTTTCGCTGTTTACGGCAGTAGAATCCGAATTTGTCCGAGAGATGCAGCCATTCAGAATCAGGCGAAAAGGGTGATGCCGGGCTGTATGCCCAATATCTTTTCGGGCCAATCTAACACCGCCGGCAAGGTTGGCGGCATTTCAATTATCAGGAGACTTTGATGACTGCAATCCCTTTATTCAAAACTTTTTCAGCTGCCGCATTGGCCTTGATATTGGCCGCCTGCGGCGGGCAGCAGGAAAGCGTGTCTGCACAGGTTTCGGCTTCGGAAGCTGCCGCACCAGAAAAACAGGAAATCGTGTTCGGCACTACAGTCGGCGATTTCGGCGATATGGTAAAAGACCATATCCAGCCTGCATTGGAGCAGAAAGGCTATAAAGTCAAGCTGATCGAATTCACCGATTATGTACGCCCCAATCTCGCGCTGGCCGAAGGCGCTCTGGACATCAACATTTTCCAGCACAAACCATATTTGGACGACTTTAAAAAAGAACACAAACTTGATATTACCGAAATTTTCCAAGTGCCCACCGCTCCGCTGGGCATCTACCCGGGCAAACTGAAATCGCTGGATGAAGTGAAAGACGGCAGCAGCGTTTCCGCGCCCAACGACCCTTCCAACTTCGCCCGCGCCCTCGTGATGCTCAACGAGTTAGGCTGGATCAAGCTGAAAGACGGCATTAATCCATTAACCGCGTCTAAAAACGACATCGCAGAAAACCTGAAAAACATCAACATTGTCGAACTGGAGGCCGCCCAACTGCCGCGCAGCCGCGCCGATGTGGACTTTGCCATCATTAACGGCAACTACGCGATGAGCAGCGGCATGAAGCTGACAGAAACCCTGTTTCAAGAGCCCAGCTTCGCCTATGTGAACTGGTCTGCCGTCAAAACCGCCGATCAAGACAGCCAATGGGTAAAAGACGTAACCGATGCGTATAACTCTGATGAATTCAAAACCTACGCCAAACAGCGTTTCGCCGGCTACAAATACCCCGCATCATGGGGCGGACAAGCCGCTGCCGGCGCCAAAGCCGAAGCAACTTCCGCCGCATCGGCCGCCGAATAATCTGCTATTTGCTCTATCAAACGCCTTCCCCGCAACGGAAAGGCGTTTTTTACGCGGTGGTTTTACTCAGATGTCAATTCCATTCCAAAACTGAGCCACAGTTGTGGTCTAAAATTGAGCCACCCTATGAGCGGTGTTTCATCCGGTAAGAATCATTGCCCGTCTCAAAAATATCGCAGCAATAAGTCAGGCGGTC
>NZ_JADGLG010000129.1:0-807 GCF_015235335.1 Neisseria sp. 19428wB4_WF04 | reverse complement strand
CATCAACTTCTACTTCACCATCAAGCATTTCCAGATGCGGGCTGTTGTGATAGATAAGTAAGCGCAAACGGTGGAAGTAATAGGCAGCGGTATTTTTATTGACGCTAACTAATTGCGCCGCTGTGCGGGCGGTAACACCTGCAACAAATAGTTCAATCAGTTTGTTTTGCTTGTACTGACTTAAACGACTTTTTCTCATAGGGATTATTCTAACCTGAAGTTAAATTTCCCTAGTTATCTAGTACAGCCCCTTTCTTTAAGCCACTTTAAAGCGGCTTCATCCCATAAACGCTTAGGCTTTTCGCCAAGTTCGGAAACCCGCCAAGCATCATGCTTAAGTTTATCTCTCAGTTCTTCAGCTGATTTTTTGTCTTTTGTACGAGCAGAGCGTCTAACTCTTTTTCCGCTGGGTGTTGTAAAGTCAATGTACCAGATACCGCTCCTACGGCGATATAATCCTTCAGTTTTAAGCATTTTTCTTCACTCCTGCTTTCGAGTGAAGCCTGCAATTGTGCATTTTGCAAACCACACAGAAAAGCGTCAAGGGCAGGCTGAGTTATACAGTATTTGCGGCCGGGTTTGGATGCGGCAATCCGGCCGGCGCGGATATGCTCCCGTATCGTTTCGGGATGGCATTTGCAGTAGGCCGCCGCTTCGGTTACATCGTAGGTTTTCACGGTGATGCTCCATATACGGTTTCATACACGGGGTAGGTGGCGGTTTTCAGAAATCCTGCCGGCTTTCTGACCGCCAAATGCCGTTTGATTTTCGGCTCGATTATCAGATAGTCTGCGGCAGAAACGTAAA
>NZ_JADGLG010000128.1:0-813 GCF_015235335.1 Neisseria sp. 19428wB4_WF04 | reverse complement strand
CTTTGCCTTCGTTGCCGGCGGGGTCTTTCACCGAAGCTTCGGCGGTGTAGCCGCCGTCGGGCAGGGCTTTGGGCACGTCTACGCTGTAGCTGCCGTCTGCCTTGACGGTGGTGGTAACGGTTTGGCTTTGGCCGTCCGAACCGGTTACCACTACGGTTACCACCGAACCGGCGGGCGCATCGGTTTTGCCGCTGATGGTCGGGGTGTTGTCGCTGCTGTTGTCCGGCGCGTCTACGCTGATCATCGGGGCGGTGGTGTCGACCGAGCCGTTGTCTTTGGCTTTGCCTTCGTTGCCGGCGGGGTCTTTCACCGAAGCTTCGGCGGTGTAGCCGCCGTCGGGCAGGGCTTTGGGCACGTCTACGCTGTAGCTGCCGTCTGCCTTGACGGTGGTGGTAACGGTTTGGCTTTGGCCGTCCGAACCGGTTACCACTACGGTTACCACTTGGCCTGCTTCGACATCGGTGGTGGTACCGGTGATGGTCGGGGTGTTGTCGCTGCTCAGCGCGGGGGCTTCTACGGTGATGCCTGCTTTGGTGTCGATACTGCCCGGGTCGCTGGCTCTGCCTTCGTTGCCGGCGGGGTCTTTCACCGAAGCTTCGGCGGTGTAGCCGCCATCGGGCAGGGCTTTGGGCACGTCTACGCTGTAGCTGCCGTCTGCCTTGACGGTGGTGGTAACGGTTTGGCTTTGGCCGTCTGAACCGGTTACCACTACGGTTACCACCGAACCGGCGGGCGCATCGGTTTTGCCGCTGATGGTCGGGGTGTTGTCGCTGCTGTTGTCCGGCGCGTCTACGCTGATCATCGGGGCGGTGG
>NZ_JADGLG010000127.1:0-829 GCF_015235335.1 Neisseria sp. 19428wB4_WF04 | reverse complement strand
CAAGCAAAACGCCATTTACGCAAGTTTAACGGCATTCCCAAAGAGCATTTTGAACTGTATTTGAAAGAGTGTGAATGGCGTTTTAACAACAGTGAGATAAAATTTCAAATTTCTATTTTAAAACAATTAGTAAAGCAGGATTTGTTCTAGTTATCTAGGACAGCCCCTAAAATAAAAAGCGTAGTAAACAATCCAGTTTACCTTTATTGCGTTAACAGGCCGTCTGAAAATGTTTTCAGACGGCCTTTCTGATACCAAAGCCTGTTTAAAGCCTTTTCAGATTATTCTAGCGAATGATTTTAAAGTGCCTGCATAGCCTGGTTTGGGTCGGGTATGGTTTGATAATGGATTAAGCATCAACAAAACAATGCCAAAGTCGAGTAGATAACAGGGTTTTGGATTAATTGCCGCCTTCAGTATTTGTAATCCCTGCAATGGCTGTCTACCCAATAGCGGGTACGGTATGGATAATAACAAAAAACAGCTGCTCTTTTCGGCCAATTTTCAGCGGGATCATGGTATCTGTTTTCGAGAAAACAGATACATTATTTCTAAATAAATATTGAGGCTACCGTAGATTAGCAGTTATGACAAGCTGCCAAAATGAAGATAACCCACTGTAAGCTAAATAAGAGTTTCCCAAGAAAACTGCTTGAATATTTGGGGCTGTCCTAGATAACTAGAACAAATCCTGCTTTACTAATTGTTTTAAAATAGAAATTTGAAATTTTATCTCACTGTTGTTAAAACGCCATTCACACTCTTTCAAATACAGTTCAAAATGCTCTTTGGGAATGCCGTTAAACTTGCGTAAATGGCGTTTTGCTTG
>NZ_JADGLG010000126.1:0-837 GCF_015235335.1 Neisseria sp. 19428wB4_WF04 | reverse complement strand
AGGCCCGATAAAAATATCAGCCTGGCCAGCTCGTTTTGCAGGTCGGCATCGTCCATGTTCGGGAAGGCTTCGGCCAGACGGTCGAGCAGGTTGTCGGCGGTTTCGCCTTTTTTCAGTTCGGCCACCAGCGCATCGGTCAGAGCTCGGCCTTGTTCGTTCAGACGGCCGGCATCGGGTGCGAGGGTGTCGATAACGGTGCCGGCATCGGCCGGAACCGGCAAGCCCTCGGCAAATTCGGGAACATCGGCCTGCTTGGGCAAAAGTGGCGGTGCCGCAACTTTCAGGGCGGCGGCATCAACCGAAACAACGTCATCGTCCGACAGGTTGTAGGCACGTTTCCAATAGCCCTCACTGAGTTTTACGCCGCAATTGACCAGAATTTGGTCGCGTTCGGCCAATTCTTTGTCGCCTTCTTCCGGCTCATACAGCACAAATTTCGGGCGCGGACTGTTTTGGCTGAAGTTCAAGTCCGTTATCCAGATTAATTGGTTGAAGCAGCCATCGACGATGCGGCAGTCGTTGTCGCGTAACATCAATAAACAATATCGAATACAAAAGCTCCCCGCAAAAGCAGGGCACGGCTTTGTTGTTGCTAATTGAATACACAAGCGGTGTTGATGCTTTGATACACTATCTTTCTATGTGATATCAGTGCAGCCATTGGGAAGGCTAGGAAATATATTGCTGTGGAGGGGCGTACTTAAAATTAAGGGGCTTAGGAAGCAAAATTAGCCCAAGGGTCGATTTCTCAGTATTTTAAGCAAGACTAATACAGATCATCATGCCTGTGATTGAAGCGAAATTAGGTTTCCTTTAAGTGTAATAAAAAGTCTGTTT
>NZ_JADGLG010000125.1:0-885 GCF_015235335.1 Neisseria sp. 19428wB4_WF04 | reverse complement strand
TGAATTTTGTCTTGTGTATAAGCGCGTCAAATGGCCTGGCGGTTATGCGGGGTTAGCCGGGTATTTTTATGGATATTCATGCAGTATTGTCTTTCAAATACTGTAAACAACGCTAGCTTTTACTACAACTCAATCCTTTTCATTCCAATTAATCCCATTATGGTTGCAGTAACGGATAGATTCGCGCAAAGCCGCTTCCGGTTCGGCAGCGGAAGCGTATTTGCGCGTATGGAAACATTCCGACTTTAATGTGCCGAAGAAGCTTTCCACGGCCGCATTGCCCAAACAGTTTCCTTGCGCGACATATTTTGCACCGGTTTGCATTTGCCCGATTCAATTTGGTAATCCCGCGCCCATACCGATCCGAATGCAGTATCGGCTTTTCAGACGGCCTTGACTTCTCCAATGTCTCTTTCAACATCTTGCCGGCCAAATTTAAAGCAGGCCGGGTGGGGGTGCGGCAACCGATGATTTCTCCGTTAAACCAGTCCGTCAGCGGCAACAGTTGCGCTTTTCCCCACCGGCATCGAATCCGGCAACCGATGATTGCTTGTTAAACCAATCCATCAGCGGAGAAAGATACAACTTTTCTCCTGCATTATTGAGCTCCGTGGCAGCCCTTACCCGTTTCCCATTTGGCTTTTCCGCCTTGAAACGGCGTTGCAGGATAGCGGCGCAACGTTGCCGGCCTCTTTCGAACGGGCGATGGACGGCATTGGCACCGCCGTACCGCCGCCCCGGCCCGACACCGCCTTCAGACGGCTGATTGTCTTGTGGTTGGCCAACATCCCTGCATAGCGGATTGCCGCCGTTATCCTGCGGCAGCCGCAGCGTCCTTTGTGTTGCCGGCAAGCCGCACGGATATGCCGTTTCAAACCGGCATAT
>NZ_JADGLG010000124.1:0-908 GCF_015235335.1 Neisseria sp. 19428wB4_WF04 | reverse complement strand
GTTGGGTAATGCAGTATTTCCGCCCGGGCTTTGAGGCGTTCAGACGGCCGGCGCGGATATGCTCCCGTATCGTTTCGGGATGGCATTTGCAGTAGGCCGCCGCTTCGTTCACATCGTAGGTTTTCACGGTGATGCTCCATATACGGTTTCATACACGGGGTAGGTGGCGGTTTTCAGAAATCCTGCCGGCTTTCTGACCGCCGGGTGCCGTTTGATTTTCGGCTCGAGTATCAAAAAATCTTTGTCGGTAATGTAAAAAAGCAGACAGTAGAATCTGCCTGCTTCTGTCTGCACCGGAATCAGCCGGTAATGCGGGTAGCCGGTTTGCGGCGGGGTATATCCCGCAGAGACTTTGACGGTGCGGACGGCGGGGGCAGCTTCAATCAGCATCCGGTTTCTCCCGTGTTTTTTCCCTATCGTTATCACTTTTTTGATACTCCAACACATGAAAAACACGACATAATGACCCGCAATCAGACAGGCACCGATGGCGCGCCATTCACAGTCTGCAACATGGTGCCACGCCTGGTTCGAAAAAGCAAAGACTGCGGCGGCACTTTGAAAAGAAAAGGAAAACAGACAGAACAGTATTGCCGCAAAGCCTGCCAACGATTCACCGGCTGCTTTTTCGATCATTTCCATTTCTTTTTTTAAGGATTTGAGAAAAAACGCCGGCAACACAAAAGCCAAAACCAGCCTGCTCATTAAAGAAACAACATAACGGACGCGGATAAGAAAAGATTTGCCCCATGAGGGCAAACTTCCGAGCAGATGTAAAATGCCCCGGCAAAAGAAATAAAAATTTTTTCTTAATTCATCCATTACTATCCTCCTAATCACTCTTTTAAGTGCCGGCAAAGTAATGCAGCCGCCAAAGACAAGTACCAAAGTCAGCATTCATTATTAGA
>NZ_JADGLG010000123.1:0-920 GCF_015235335.1 Neisseria sp. 19428wB4_WF04 | reverse complement strand
CAATGGTATTGAAAGCTTCCGGAGTTTTACCAAACGAAGGCCCGCCAAATTCAATGGCGTAACCAAAAACTTTGATTTGCACCTGAGGGAATGCGGATGGCGATGGAACCGAAACTCTGATGAACTGGGTCACCAACTTTGGGGGCTTTTTAAAGTAAATTTATATAAAGCTGCTAGCCTAGAGCCGTACATATATAATGGCGCAAGGCCGTCTGAAAGTTTTTTCAGACGGCCTGTCATGTGTCTGCATTATTTTGCCGGCATTTCTGCCTGTTGTACCCGCTTGAAAACCGGCGGATATAGTGGATTTTTTCATTTTGATGCAAGGCGGCAAACCGTAAGAGAGTATGAGTAACACCAAACCTGTTCCGTTGCCCGGTCGGCTTACAAAACCGTTCTGAAAATTGGGATGCTGCACCGTAGCGGAAATAAAAAAAGGATCACTATAGTCATTTCCACCAAAGCCAAGTAAATTAACTGTACCCCCCCTGCCATACTCCGCCACCACTACTTTAAACAAACTGTTTTTTATCCCCGCCTTACAATATGAAGCGCCTACTGACTCCGCTGCCGATATGGCTGATATTGGCCGATACGGTATACACTTTTACCCTCAATATTCTGCAAAGCTTCAACCCGGGCCAATCCCTGCTGCCCAAAGACGGCCTGCCCGTTTCCCCCGACATTGCCTTTGGCTGGCTTCAGGCTGCCACACACGGGGGTATGGCCATCCTTATCGGGTTTGGTTTGTGGACTTTGCTGAAACTCAACCAAAGCGTTTTGCGGCAGCAGGACTTCCCTGTCGGCGTTTTTCGCGCACTGGGCTTGACTGCCGTACTGGCTTTCGGCATCCCCTCTCTTTGGTTATGGTCTGTTTCGTTAAGCAGGCCGGCAGAGGGCGGCGGCATTGCCTGGGATTC
>NZ_JADGLG010000122.1:0-971 GCF_015235335.1 Neisseria sp. 19428wB4_WF04 | reverse complement strand
TGGACCGCCTGACTTATTGCTGCGATATTTTTGAGACGGGCAATGATTCTTACCGGATGAAACACCGCTCATAGGGTGGCTCAATTTTAGACCACAACTGTGGCTCAGTTTTGGAATGGAATTGACACCTAAGATATCGGCAGCAGAACGTGCGGTTACTTCCAATACAAAATATTCAAGCAGTTTTCTTTGCAGACTCTTCTTTAACTTACAGTGGGTTATCTTCATTTTGGCAGCCTGTCATGACTGCTAATCTACGTCAGCCCCATAATATATCGGTCTTAGCCGTCTTGAAAAATGATAGTGTTAGTACCCATTAAAAAAAACGCGTGTTTGGGTTGAATCTGTGGATTACCCCTCCTCCGCCTAAAGGGTGTTTTACGGGAGTAATACCCGTTTTCTTCCCGATATTTTGTCCGCACGGCGGTGTCGAAGGCTTGTGCTGATGCGGCAATGACCGGGGCTTGGGTGGATTGGATAGTGTTATTCCTTGCTTGCTGAAAACGGTGTCCAAGCTACAGCAAACCCTCTTTATTTCTGTTACAGCTTTAGTTGTGCCTAACCTAAAGGGCAGTTTTGTAATTATTTAGGCTCTAGACTAGCAAAATAGCTCTGTTAGCCTAGAAAAATGAAATATAACACCAAGTTAAGTGGCTATCAGCTCAAAAAATTATCAAGCATTTTTGTGTCGGTATAGAAGCCTCAAAACCGCTTTGCCGGCAGGCTTCAACCGCAATACCATCAACCACCGGTATCGCATTTTCAGACACGAAACATACCACTGCCAAAGCGGACAAAAAGACCTGTTATACGGCAGCATAAAGGTTGATGAAAGCTATTTTGCTGCCAAACGGCAGCGCGGTTTCCATGGCAAGTCAAAGCGTGGCAGAGGAACGCTTAAACAACCCGTCTTTGGTATTTTCGAAAGAGACGGCAGGGTTTATACCGAAATCGTTCCTGATTGTAAAAAG
>NZ_JADGLG010000121.1:0-998 GCF_015235335.1 Neisseria sp. 19428wB4_WF04 | reverse complement strand
ATCAATTCTACCGTGATGGTTACGTTTTCACCCGGCATAACCATTTCCACACCCTCTTCCAAAGTTACCGCGCCGGTAACATCGGTGGTGCGGAAGTAGAACTGCGGACGGTAGTTGGCGAAGAACGGAGTATGGCGGCCGCCCTCTTCTTTGCTCAACACATACACTTCGGCTTTGAACTTGGTGTGCGGGGTAATCGAGCCGGGCTTGGCCAATACTTGACCGCGCTCCACTTCTTCACGCTTGGTGCCGCGCAGCAAAACGCCCACGTTGTCGCCTGCCTGACCCTGATCCAGCAGCTTGCGGAACATTTCCACGCCGGTACAGGTGGTTTTTTGGGTGGCTTTCAGGCCTACGATTTCGATTTCATCGCCTACGTTGATGATACCGCGCTCCACACGGCCGGTTACCACAGTGCCGCGGCCGGAGATGGAGAATACGTCTTCAATCGGCAGCAGGAAAGGTTTGTCTACGGCACGCTCGGGTGTGGGGATGTAGCTGTCCAAAGCGGCGGCCAGTTCGAAGATTTTTTCTTTGTAGCCGGCATCGCCTTCCAAGGCGCGCAGGGCGGAACCTTGCACGATCGGGCAGTCGTCGCCGGGGAAGTCGTAGCTTGACAGCAGGTCGCGGATTTCCATCTCAACCAGCTCCAGCAGCTCGGCATCGTCAACCATGTCGCATTTATTCATGAATACGATGATGTAGGGCACACCCACTTGGCGGGCCAGCAGGATGTGTTCTCGGGTTTGCGGCATGGGGCCGTCTGCAGCGGACACCACCAAAATCGCGCCGTCCATTTGGGCGGCACCGGTAATCATGTTTTTAACGTAGTCGGCGTGGCCCGGGCAGTCTACGTGGGCGTAGTGGCGGCCTTCGGTTTCGTATTCCACGTGCGAGGTATTGATGGTGATGCCGCGGGCTTTTTCTTCCGGGGCATTGTCGATTTGGTCGTAGCCTTTAGCCTGACCGCCGAATTTTTCTGCCAAAATGGTGGTCAG
>NZ_JADGLG010000120.1:0-1031 GCF_015235335.1 Neisseria sp. 19428wB4_WF04 | reverse complement strand
GTATTGGGCTGAATACCTAAGATATCGGCAGCAGAACGTGCGGTTACTTCCAATACAAAATATTCAAGCAGTTTTCTTTGCAGACTCTTCTTTAACTTACAGTGGGTTATCTTCATTTTGGCAGCCTGTCATGACTGCTAATCTACGTCAGCCCCTATTTTTTTGCTGACCCAACACCCCCGATTGTAGCACTGCGAGATGAAAGAGGAAGCTACAACATGGTCCCCGACTGGGGCAATACTCGTTATATTGTAGCACTGCGAGATGAAAGAGGAAGCTACAACTAACATCCGGCAACAATGCGAAGCTGCCGGATTGTAGCACTGCGAGATGAAAGAGGAAGCTACAACTTTGAGCCTGCTCTCGCTGGCCGTACAGCAATTGTAGCACTGCGAGATGAAAGAGGAAGCTACAACGGCGGATCTATAGCCCCTATTTACAGAGGAATTGTAGCACTGCGAGATGAAAGAGGAAGCTACAACGAAGAAATCATTGCCCCGCGCTCGCTGCAAATTGTAGCACTGTGAGATGAGAGAGGAAGCTACAACTCCCGAAAGCGTGTTTATACGCCCCGACCAATTGTGGCACTGCGAGATGGGAATGGAAGCTACAACTAACACACTATACTTTTTCCGGTTTCAAGGCCTGAATTGTCCGCCTGCTTCAACATATCCGCCACATATCAGGCCGGGCGGTTTCCCCCTGGCCGCCACTGCACCGCCTGATGAAGGCAAGACACCCTTGCTCGGTTTCAGACAGCCTTTGCGCTCCGTTTGGGCAACCGGCGGGGCGCAGGGCAGAAAGTCGTGCAGGGCCGGTTTGCGATTCGGCCGTCTGCAAACGCCTGCTGACCGATGGCCGGCCCGGGAAAGCAGTTGATAAAAGCGGGCGTTTTTTCTTTCGGCCGCCCCCGCCGGCAAAGCGGGGAGGCATCGGACGCCGGCATATTGACGGGCGGTGCCGCCTTGCCCCGAACCGGGCAGGGAATCCGGCAAAGGCGGGATTGACGGCCGTCTGAAACGGACGCGCCG